>JAQTXY010000033.1 GCA_028688535.1 Methanothrix sp.
GGCTGGGACTTTGGGGCTTGCTCCGATAGCGGCCTGCTCAATCTTGGCCATCTCCTCAGAGTAGTGCAGGTAGGTGTCCACCGATGCTACGACAACACGAGCCTCGACAGTCAGAATCTCAATTCCTACCAGGCTGACCCTGGCCCATACATCGACTACGATTCCCTTGTCGAGAATCCTATCCAGAACCTCGGCAAGACTTGATGCGTCCGGTGTTGCTGTTACCATTTTTCTCTACTCCATCTGACTTATCCTGAGCAATCTCAAGGATTATTATTTGCTTTAAATTATAGTTTAGGTATTTTTTAGATATGCAAAGAACAGGAGGTAGATAGTAGGAGGCCCTCACGATTCTTTCTTCCTCCTGTCCTCTGTGTCTGACACTCTACTTTGGCTGAGTCCATCTGTACGAATTTTTTCTCATCTACATTCGTACAATACCATAGAGAGTACGGTTAGGCCTAAATAGTCTTTCATCTTCCAGATTTTGTCTCAATTGTTGTTTTAAATTTGTTTCAAAAATTGAGAGTTAACAAGCTATAAGCTTTAGAAAAATAAATAATAACCATCGGTATCATGGGATCAAACAGATCTAAATAGATGTCATGGTCCGGAGGTAAATTATGAAGCTACTTATAATTGATGACGCTCCGGAGATGCTTAAAGCATTCAGGGATATTCTCGAGGCCTATGGATGCGAGGTATACGTAGCGGAAAATGGTGAAGAAGGTCTGACCAGATATGCAGAGGTTATGCCGGATGTTGTTCTAATGGATATTTTGATGCCTAAGCTTGATGGCATAAGTGCCACCAAAAAAATTTTGGAAATGGACCCATCCGCGAAAATTATTGTTATCTCTGCTGTGGGAAAGAGCGGACTTGATAATGAATGCCTCCTTGCAGGTGCAAAAAAATTTATTATAAAACCGTTTAAGATAAAAGAATTAATGAGCTCGATCAACTCACTGGTGTCAATGAATGAAAGGAATTGAATCGGTAAGGGGATATCAGGAAGAAATAATTGAGGCTATCCCTAGCACCATCATTGTCGTAAATAGGAGCCTGGAGGTGCTTTACGCTAATAGAAATTATTATGCTAAATCTGTCGCGAAGCGCGAGAGGGATGTCTTAGGAGAGAGACTGTCCCGGGTAATTCCGCCCATGCTCATAGAAAAAACAGGAATTATTGATAAAATCCGAGAGGTTTTTCTTACAGGCGTTCCATTCGATGGAGATCAGATCAGATATCCGGGCGGGATGTTCTATTTCTATAAAATATATCCTCTAAAGGAGGATGAAGAATTCATAAGCAAAGTTGTAATATTCATGGAGAATATCACCGAGCTCACCCGGCTGGAAGAGGAGCTTAGGGAATCTTATGTCAAGCTTGAGAATGCTTTTGCCGAGCTGAAAGAGAATGACGAAATAAAGTCGGAGTTCATATCTACTGCCTCTCATGAGTTGAGGACCCCCATAACTGTGATCAACAGCTACGTTGAGATGTTCGAGGGGGGGATGCTCGGCGAACTTAGCGGCATTCAGCGGGAAAAGGTGGCGATCATAAGTTCGCAGATAGAGCATATGATTCGACTGGTAGAAGATATGCTTGATGTCTCCCGATTGGAGTCAAAGGCTCTTAAGATAAATAAATATCTTATCCAGGTTGATGATATTGCCAGAAAGGTCCTTGATGATCTAAGTCGTCTGGCAGGGCTAAAGGAGCAGTCTGTTTCTTTGACCATAGAAGGAGAACTCACTCCGGTGCAAGGTGATGATCGGAGAATCAAGCAGGTCTTCAATAACCTTCTTACTAATGCCATCAAATATACTCCCAAGAAAGGAAAAATCGAGGTCATAATTACCGATGAGCCGGAGGATATCTGTGTATCGATAATTGATAATGGTATTGGAGTTGCCAAGAAGGATCAACAGAGAATCTTTGAAAAATTCTATACGGGCAGCGGCAGCTCGCTGACCAGAGAATCAGGTCGTATGGGACTTGGCCTGGCCATAGCAAAGGGAATAATTGAGGCCCATGAAGGTCGCATTTGGGTGGCAAGCGAGGTTGGCATGGGAAGCACATTTATTTTCACGTTGCCCAAAAAGGTATGATTAGAAATATTCTTGCTAAGCTAAAGATCGCGCATGCAGTTGTGCCGACGACTGAACCTTTAAATAGTCATGTATGTCGCGATTTGACCAAAGGTTCCAGCTACCTGGTCAAGGAGCAGAAGGCAGAGATTGGCTTTGAACTCTTTGTTTCTTTGGTAAAGGGAAGGTGCAAGGATTGCGATTATCTTGATTCGTTCCCCTGCGAGAGCATCGGTTGTGAAAGGTGCAAGTTGCCTTGCACCTGTAAAGTATGCAAGCATTCAAGGGCGCAGGGATTATGCTTTACCATGCATTCGCCTCAGGATATTCGTCTGAGGTATGCTCTGCAAACAACTCCAATTTTCTGGATAAGCAATCATGGGCCTCATAGCATCAGCCCCATGAGCCTTGAGGTAATTGCTGATATGGCCATCAAGTTCTTGAAGCAAAGCAAAAATCCAGTAATTCTTCTTGACGGAGTAGAGCACTTGATCTTCGAAAATGGATCCGCGCCTGTGTTGAGGCTGCTAAGGGATATACAAGAATTGATCATAATGCATAGGGCCATTCTAATCGTGCCGGTAAATCCTGAGGCAATCGAGAAAAAGGAGCTGGCATTGATGGAACGAAATATGAGCGAGCTGGGGCAAAAAACAAATGATGATTGAAAGTTAGTGCTTTAAGTGGATGAAAATATTCTTATAGTTTGTGTAAGTATAGTAAATGGGAGCCGTTTGTAATCATGAATACATCGATCCAAGACATCGCGGACCTAAGTGAATTCCAGGAGGATAATTGCAAAAAATTTGTTGATAGAATTATCAAGACAAATCGCGAAGTTTTCATGATGTCCTCGCTTATTGAAAAACAAATGTGCGGTTATGACCTTATCAAGGAAATATTCTCAAAATGCGACGTTTTTCTCAGCCAAGGAACCGTTTATCCTGTTTTATATACCCTTGAAGGAGAAGGATTGCTGCATGCTGAATATAGCAAAGGTGATATGAGAAGCAAAAATTACAGCCTTACGCTCAAGGGCAGAAAAATCGCTGAAAAAGACATTGATGATTTCTCAAGAGCATTGGAGCAGGTATCCTTATTACTCAAGAGATGAGTTGATGCTGAAGAACACAATCAGTGGCCTTGATAAAATACTCTTTGATGATATCCCAAAGGGTTCAGTGATCCTTGTAACCGGTGCGGAAGGTACTCTGAAATCAGGCCTGGTATTCAGCATGATGGCAAATTATATTTCAGCTAATGATGAGCATGGCCTGTATGTAACTTTAGAGCAAAATATTGAAAGCCATCTTCGAAATATGAATAGTTTGGGGATTAGAGAAGAACGTGGTTTACATATATTTGACTACCGTGATATGCGGCTGGAATGGATGGACAGCGAATTGGATCTTATCAAGACTACAGAGGAAGTAATCGATTCTTACAAAGAAAAATATGACAACCTAACGCTATTTGCGCTTGATTCTCTAAATGCCCTCTATTCCATCTCAGATCAAGAGAATATGAGGTCAAAAATCTATAATTTCTTTTCGCACCTCAGAGATGAAGAGCTTACATCATTTTTGATAATGGAGTCTGCCCAGTCGAGAATCTCAGGACAGTTCTCTTCGTCCCATCAAGTAGAGCATTTCCTGGCGGATGGTACAATTGAGCTTGGCATGATTGAGGGGAGTGGCGGAGTGAAAAGGTACATTCAAATCTTGAAAATGAGAGCCACAAAACACGCGATGGAAAAGCATCAGATTATCATCAGCGATAAAGGGTTAAATATTCTTGGTCCTATTTATTAAACATTCTACCGTTTATCCTGGCGGGCTATGTTAGATGCCAGATAATGGACTCTGAGTCTCGATTTTTTGAGCTGGAGCTCGGATGCCATCTTTTTATTGTACCATGCCCTTACAAATAGCGGCTCAATTTCTATTGCCCTATTATAGCAATCTATGGCATCTTTGTATTTTCCTTGTTTATACAATATATTACCTTTTGTATTATATACGTGTGCATTCTCTGGGTTGAGGCTGATGGATCTTTCACAACACTGCATACTCATATCATGTTTTTTCTGGAAGTAAAGAATTTCCGCTTTAGCAGACCATGCTTCCCAGTTTTCTGGATCCTTCTCCAGTTCCCGTTCAACTACCATCAAGGCGCCGTCGACTCCTTCTGAGGACAATAGAAGTAATGCTTTTTTGAAGGAATCATTTCCTTCCGCCCCATTGCAAGACATTGCCATCAGTTGAATCTCCAAAAGGAAAATGCCTTTGGCTATATTAATAGACGATTGCGTCTCATATGTGCAAATCAATTATTTGGGCAGTGTAGCTAATTGGTATGAAAATCATCACATGGGCTACACAGACATAGGCTAAGCCGTGACCTTTGTTATGGTATACCCAGATCGTTCCAATGCCCTTATCATTGCACCTTCTAGTCTCGGCATAGATTGCCCGCGTTTTGGAGTTGATGGCCTTCTCAAACTCCTCTGGCTTGGTGGAATCGACGAATATTACCTTTCGTCCAAGCTTAGGGAAGGTGTAATGGAATAGCTCGTAAGTTCCACCGTAAAGATTATTGGCAGATACTATCTCGTCGCCAACCTGGGACTGATCAAAGATATAATCATTCGTAGCGAGGATACTGTGGAGGTGAACATGGTGCTGACCTCCCTGGTTTGTCCCATGGTCAACCACCTCACAGAACATGTAAAAAGGCGCGTGAAAGGCCTCAACGGCATCCGGAAGGTTGAAGTTAGGGTCTTGGATGAGCCCTGGAACAGGGATTACTTCGTCAAGAAGCAGAAATCGAGGGCTTAGGTATAGCTGAATTTTAGAGCCCAAAACTTATTTACCCTCTTACAAAGCTTCTCCTTGCCATGGAGATACTTGCCGATGTTGGTGGAAGGCCGGGCCTGGATTGCAAAGGTTTTTGCAGCTACTGTTATTTCAAAGGAGTAAAAAACGTCCCACCCTTCGGCTGCAAGCACTGCATGCCCTTCCAGAAGGGCTGCGATTACTGCTCCCGCGCCATTGTGGAGGGCTATCCTGGCTTCAAGCCCATGGACGGCGTCGTTTTTGAAGTGGCGGGAAAGTGCATGGGCAGCATCCCCGATAAGGTCGTCATCAGCGGCGGAGGGGATCTGAGCTGCTATCCTGACCTTCTGGCTCTCACAAAGATGCTCTCTCAGGGTATGGTTCCAATCGCTTTGGGCTACACCTCAGGAAAAGGCTTCAAGAGCGCGAATGATGCCGCCGCTCTGGTGGAGGCAGGAGTGACCGAGGTCTCCTTTACCGTCTTTTCCACAAATCCGGAGCTACGCCGCAAGTACATGAATGATAAGAATGCGGAAATTGCGCTTGAGAACTTAAAGACATTCTGCCAAAGCTGCGAGGTTTACGCAGCAGCCGTTCTCATCCCTGGCGTCAACGACGGAGCGGAGCTGGAGAAAACCTGTACTGACCTGGAGAATATGGGCGCGAAAGGATTGATTCTGATGAGATTTGCCAATGCCCGCGAACAGGGTCTGATCCTGGGAAATGCTCCCATCATCGACGGCATAACGCCGCACTCCGTTGAGGAGTTTCAAAACATTGTCACAGAATTAGCAGCGAAGCATCGTTTGCGTGTAACTGGAACTCCTCTCTGGGATCCGCTCACGGGGGCGCCCTTTGCCCTGGCCCGCCATCCGGAGATGGTCTCCGCTCTGTCGCCACTACGCAGAAGTGCAACCATCATAACCAGCGTCGTGGCCCGGCCCTTGTTGACTGCCATTTTCTCACAAATGGGTGAAAAAGTGAATGTGGTGGCAGTAAACAAAGATGTAGGTTGCCTGATAACAATAGAGGATTTCATGAACCTGGATCTCGCGGCGGTCAAGGACACGGTTATCATCCCCGGCCGCACCCTGGCTCATGAGAAAGAGATAAAGAAGGCTTTAGGACGCGATGGCCGAGATAGGATTGTGGCTCGGGGCCCGGATAGGCTCACCGTAGATGGAGAGATGAGTATCTCCATGACCGAGGCTGAGGTCCTGGATATAGAGATGGAGGCCTTCGGTGAGCTGATCGAGGCTATCAACGCGCTGGGGGTCTAGTTCGAGTAAAAAGTAAAAGTGGCCATCTACTTGATCTTTGCCTCCACCATCTCTTCCCGAAGCTTGCAAAGATTCTCTGCGCCGCGCACGTAGAACCAGTAGTGCACAATTACCAGCAAGCCCCATCCAACCGGTGAGTAGTATATTGCCCAAGCTGGAGCAATCGTGATCGTGCCCATCATGTTAAGAGCCAGCCAAATTATATTCACTACTAGATAGATTGCAACGTGAAGCTGGAACAGTTTCATCTGGTCTGAGACGTGAGCCTCTCTAAAGAGCCTTTTATATTCATCAATTGTGCTAGTCATTTCTTCCACCTACCCCTAATCAACTATTATTAATTAAGTTCTTAAACGATTTAAAGTTAATGGATCTGTTTAGATGTTATTTTATTCGATGGATTTAATGCTATCATTTGGTGTTTTAGCATTTGTGCCACTTCTTAGATCCACGGGGGGATTATGCGATGAACAGCATTTTTGCAGGAAATGTAGTCCTCGCCGAACTGGACGAGAAGTTGGTTTCCCAATGAAGCGAGCCCAAGAATAGGTAGATAGAGGCAATAATATAAACCATCTTTTATACCCAGAGCAAATCCATCCGGACTATGATGCTCTGCAAGCTGGGCACGAATGAGGAATCGGTGTGGTGCGTCCAGTAAAGCCCTCAGCGTGGCAATTCCCATGATAAGCTGGATCAGAAAGAAAAGCCACATCCATGGATTGGGAATGGTGTACGGCACAGGTCCGGGTGACCGTATTAGCATAATCGCAGCATCGTAGAGAAGCGCCGGGCCGAGCTGGTAGCTGAGATCCAAGAGGCGAGGTTGAACGAGGCACATTTGAAGACCTGATAAGAGAAGTCTACTAATTCGCCATCATCTCTATGAGCCAGTCCAAAATAGAGGCTTGCCTCATCCAGGGTTTAATATAATCAGATCCGGACGGCCGGTTCACGATCGGCGGTCACGAGCTCAGCCGGGAGCCGGACAGGATAACACAGGCGAGCGGCTGCCAGGCATAACCGCCCATAGTCCCGCAATGAAAGCGATGCTGGAGATTTGCCTTGAATCTCTTTGCGCGTTCTTTGTGTCTTCGTGCGCCATAGTGAATTGTCCTACATTTGGCGGAACGGAACGGTTGATGCCAGATCGCTCAGGTCATTGGACATGATGCTGTAGCCGGGAAACAGAGTTTTGGCAGCGAGCACTGTCATGAACCATTGAATTCCAGCGAAGAATATTAGCGATCCCGCGAGCTTGAGGGAACTGGATTTTGGTATCATTGGCATTTTCCTTTGGCGCTAATCTAGAAAATATTTTCCCCTAATCTGGATTCCAACCTATAGAGATTCACAACTGAATTCTAGGTGGATCAGATTCCTTTGCTCCATAGTTTTTATATACGGTCAGCAACCATAATAAGTAACGCATTGCCAGGCAGTAGCCATTGAATATGCGTAGCTAATGACCACATCATATTAATAGCCTCATTCAGGGGATGAAGATGGATAATTTTTCTACACTTATTGGCGGTATAGCCGGAGATGGCATAAATGAGGCGGGCCTTACTGTGGCTCGTCTCTTTAGCCGCCTTGGCTATCGTATTTACATGTATTATGACTATCCCTCTCTCATCAGAGGGGGGCACAATTTCTCTTTGGTCAGAACCTCCCGAGAGAAGATTGCGGCTCATACAGACCAGATCGATGTCTTGATAGCTCTTAATCAAGAGACATTGAAGAAGCATGCCGGTCGTCTTAAGGACAGCTCCTTTGTGATTTACGATGCAGATAAAGTAAAACTTGATGTTACAAAGCATCGAGGTTGCGGCCTTACCATCACCTCGATCCTGAAGGATGCCGGTGCACCTGCCCTCATGAAGAATACCTGCATAATAGGAGGATACTGCAAGGTTGTGGGCATAGACTGGTCTGTGCTGGAAGATGTCCTGAGAAAACATATACCAAAGATGTTGGAGCTGAATTTGCAGGTGGCCAGGCAGGGATACGACCAGGCAACTGAGTTTTGTCATATGGACAATCCTGAGGATGAGGCAAATCGTCCTAGGCATGAAAAAGACAAAAAGCCTCTTCCTATCTTAACCGGCAACCAGGCCATCAGCCTGGGCCTGATCAAAGCGGGCCTGGGGGCATATGTAGCTTATCCCATGACTCCCTCATCCAGCATACTCGATTTTATGGCTCGTTATGCCCAGGATTTCGGCCTCAAGGTGATTCATCCGGAGAGCGAGATTGCTGTGATGCTCATGGCACAGGGATTTGCCTATGCCGGAGTCAAAGCAGCCGTAGGAACCTCGGGCGGTGGATTTTGTCTCATGACCGAGGGGCTGAGCCTGGCAGGAATGGCAGAGATGCCGGTGGTGGTGGTCAATGCTCAGAGAACTGGACCTTCCACGGGTCTTCCCACCTACACGGCGCAGGGTGATCTGCATTTTATCCTCAATGCCGGTCAGGGGGAGTTTCCCAGGTTTATTGTTGCGCCTGGCGATGCAGAGGAGGCGTATTACTGGGCTGGCGTGGCCATGAATTTGGCCTGGAAGTTTCAGGTGCCTTCGTTCATTCTGACCGACAAGACCATCAGTGAGAACCAGTATAGCTTTGATATGGATCTGGCCGCGGATCCTTCTGGCGAGCTGAAAGAAGAAACGCTGAAGTCTCACTTGCTCTGGGATGGACAGGGGGAGTACAAACGTTACCGCTACACGGAAACGGGCGTATCGCCTCTGGCTTTCCCGCCTCTGCCCGGGCAGGTGATAAAGGCGGACAGCTATACTCACGATGAGAAGGGCATAACTACTGAGGACCCCCAAATAGCCACGGAGACCAGCGACAAACGCCAGAGAAAAGGTCAACTCATGGCCGAGTATCTGGATGGATACGACACAGTAAAGGTCCTGGGAGACGAAAAGAGCAAGACTGCCCTGCTCTGCTGGGGTTCGAATAAAGGTGTCTGTGAGGAGGCTGCCAAAAAAATGGGACTTAAAGTGATTTATGTGCTGGTTCTCTCTCCCTTCCCGGAAAAAAGGCTGAAGAATGCCCTGCAGGGGGTAGATCGGCTCCTGGCCGTAGAGTGCAACTCCACTGGTCAATTGGCAAGGCTGGCCGGTTATTACGGCATCAAGATCCAGGATAGGATCCTTAAATATGACGGCAGACCTTTTTCAGTGGAAGATCTTCTGGCAAAGCTAAGGGGGGTTCTGGCATGAATCCTAAAGATCTGGCAACTGCTGCCCAAGTGACCTGGTGCCCAGGCTGCGGGAACTTCTCTATCATGAGCGCCATGAGAATGGTGCTGGCCGAACTGGACCGCGAAGGTATTCCCCTAGAAAACATCGTACTGGTCTCTGGCATCGGCTGCCATGCCAAGATTGTGGACTACATGAATGTGAACAGCTTCTATTCCATTCATGGTCGGACGATTCCAGTTGCTTCGGCCATAAAGATTGCCAATCCGGATTTAAAGGTGATCTGCTTTTCCGGCGATGGTGACAGCCTGGCGGAAGGGCTTGATCATCTCATTTTTGCTGCCAAGCGAAATATCGATATCACACTGATATTGCATGACAATCGCGTCTACGGCCTGACCACAGGACAGTTTACGCCCACATCTCCTCAGGGCTTCAAGGGCAAGTCTACGCCATCCGGGGCAGTCGAGCATCCCATAAACCCGCTTGATCTTATGCTGGTTAGTGGAGCATCTTACATTGCTCGGGGCTACACGCACGGCATAGAGCAGCTACAGACGCTCTTTAAGGAAGCAATACTTCACAAGGGTTTCTCCTTTGTGGATGTTCTCCAGGTCTGCGTCTCTTATAATAATCTATACGACAGCTACAACAAATTGACCTATACCGTGCAGGGCAACGATGCCTCAAGTTTCGAGGAGGCACAAAAGATCATTCGCACCTGGAACTATGATCGCACTGATGTGCCTATTCCTCTGGGCAAGTTCTATCAGACGGAAGTAGAGCGTTTTGATCAGTCATTTGAGCAATATCGGCTAAATCCATCTGAAAGAGATCGCAAAATGAAGATTATACTGGAAAATTTTATCTAGAAGGTGCATAAAAAATGCAAAAGTATGTTTGTCAGGTTTGCGGGTACATCTATGATCCGGAGAGGGGAGATTCCACCTCCGGTATTCCTGCTGGAACGGCATTTGAGGAACTTCCCGATGATTGGATCTGTCCTGAATGCGGCGTGGGAAAAGAGCAATTTAAGAAGGCAAATTAGAACGACAAGAATTAAGGATTAGAGGTGCAATGCCATGCTCAGCGAAAAGATGAATAACGCCTTGAATATTCAGGCGAACAGAGAATTGTACTCCTCCTATCTCTATCTCTCCATGTCCTATTATTTTGAATCCATAGAAATGCGGGGTTTTGCCCATTGGATGAGACTGCAGGCTGGTGAAGAGTTGGTCCATACCATGAAGATGCTCGATTATGTGGCTGGAAGTGGCGGCAAAGCACAGATGCTGGCCGTGGAGGCTCCCAAATTCACCTGGGACTCGCCTCTGCAGGCTTTACAGCATGTCTGGGATCATGAGCGCATGGTGACCGGGCTCATCAAAGCATTGGTCAAGGTGGCAGAGGGGG
>JAQTXY010000420.1 GCA_028688535.1 Methanothrix sp.
ATCCACAATAGGATTATATCCGGAAATAATTATGTGGCCCTGCATCTTCTCAGGAGCGGAAGTGGGAATGGCTCTGACTATCAGTTCCAGATTGGGTGTTATGCCCAGAGGGACGACCACCGCCCAGAGGATAGCAATTCCGGAGAGAGATACTATTATCGTGAATAAGTATCCAATTGGGGTTTTGAAGACGATATCTCCAAAGCCAAGAGTGGTCATGGTCACCACCACCCAATAGACAGCCGTGGCAATATTCACATTAGCAGACTGCCCCTCCAGGCTCATCAGTGCCATAAAGATAAGGCTATAGATCAGGAAGATGAGAAACAAGATTAGTAAGAGACGATGGTGTTTGCGCAGTAGAGATCCCCTTATACGAATAAACCCTTATGAGAGAGGATAAACTTAACGGTTAATTCGATATTAGCTCAGGAGTCAGAGAACCGCTCGCCAATTTTGTCCATCTTGTCTTCGGGGCCCATCAGGACTACAATATCATCCGCCTGCATCAGCATCTTGCCATCGGGGCTAGCGATTGTCTGCAGGTCTCTGTGAAGGGCCAAGAGTTGGATGCCCTTTTCTTTCTCGCTCATCTCTGCCACCATTCTCCCTTCAGCCTGTGATCCCGCCAGGATCTTAAAGGTGCGGACAATATCGCTTTGCATGCTTAAACTGGCATTGCAGTATGGCTCCTGAGAGAGGCTGCGAAACATCTCATAGCCTTCCAGCCTGATCTGATCTATGTACTGCTCGATCTTTTCTCTTGGCACATCATATCGATCCAGTACTCTGGCAAATATCTCCATGGAAGTCTCGAATTCCTCAGGTATGATCTCGTCTGCTCCCAATTTCTTGAGGGGACCCATCTCATCCAGGTATCGGGTCCTGACAATTATGAACAGATCAGGGTTCATCCTTCTCGCCAGTTCAGTTATCCTTCGGGTCGCTGCCGGATCAGATATGGCGATCGCTACCACTCTCGCGCTCCTGATGCCTACATATCGCAATACTGCTTCCTGGGAGGCATCTCCGAAGTGGATGGGCTCTCCTTTCTTCTCCTCCTCTGCGACTATCTCAGGGTCCATTTCCACAATGACGAAGGCTATTCCCTCCGACCGGGCGGACAGGGCCACGTTTCTGCCATTTACACCATAGCCTATGATTACCAGGTGATCTTTCCATTGAGGATCTTTTGCCGCTGCCATGGGCAGTCTTCCATTTTTTAGTCTATGCGGGATGGGAAGCCTCAAGAAGCCATCTGCTACTCTGGGTGAGACTGCCATGAGAATGGATGTAGCGCCCATAGTGAGCACCGCAACATCAAGAAATAGCTGGTAGACATCTTCTGATATGATGCCGCTATCAAAGCCAGTCTTGGATAATATGAATGAGAATTCACCTATCTGACTCAACGCCAGCCCCACAAGGACACTTATGCGCAGAGGCAGACCCAAAAGGGAGACTGAAAGACCGGCGATCACCGCCTTGAGGGCCATAACGGCCGCAGCCGCCAGGATTATGTAGAGCGGATTTGCCAGCAGATAATCGAGGTCTAGGAGCATGCCGATTGAGATGAAGAAAAAGCTGGTGAAAGCGTCCCTGAGAGGCATGACGTTGCCGAATGCCTGGTGGCTGTAGGGCGACTCGGATATGATAAGCCCGGCAAAGAAAGCGCCCAGGCCCAGCGATAGCCCGCTTAGAGAGCTTATCCAGGCCACGCTCAGGCAGATGGTCACTATGCTGAGGAGAAACAGCTCTCTGTCTCCCGTCTTGGCGATGTGATAGAGTGCTTTTGGCACAATCCACTTGGCGCTCACTATCACCAGAACGATCAGGATCAATACCTTAGCTACGGTCGGCCAGGGTGATTGCTGCGTGGTCTGGACTGCGCCGGGAAGGAGCGGCACAATCAGCATCATGGGAACGACAGCAAGATCTTGAAAGATCAGTATGCTCAGTGTCGTGCGGCCATATATGCTGTCGAATTGCTCTTTTTTTTGGATGATCCGAAGGACGATCGCCGTGCTGCTCAAAGAGATGAGAAAGCCGAGAATCAGTACTTCGCCCGATGGAATCTGCATCCTCGACAAAATCGCGTAGACCGCCAGGATGGTTAGAGTTACCTGGAGTGATCCGCCCACAAGGACATATTTCTTGATCTTGAGGAGATCCTTGAGGGATATCTCCATTCCCACTGAGAAAAGAAGGAGGACTACCCCGATCTCTGCAAGAACGGATACCTGCTCCGATGCGTTAATCAGACCTAAACCATTGGGGCCGGCCAGTATCCCGGTAAGCAGGAAGCCCACTATCGTCGGTGCCCGCAGCCTGTGAAATATCAGGAGCACCGCCACCGAGAGCGCGAATATGACAACGATATCTTTGAGAAGCGCGATCTCCATCATTCGTAAGTTTGGATTATTACAATTTAAGTATTTTGATGAAAGCCTCTCTCCTTCGGTGCAGATAGCTGATGAGACCTCCAAGCCGCTTATCTCTCCTGCCTGCCAGGGCCACGGCGGCACCGGCCCATCTTCCGCAGTCCAGTCCTGCTTCGGAAAAGAGCAATTCAAAGGTATGCAAGCTATCCGGCGCGGTCAACACGTCCATCATGTACCACCACATAACAATCCATCCTCGGTCTCTAGCGGTCTGCAGAAGCTCTTCTGCGAGCTGGCTGTCTTTGGGATCGACGTAAGGAGGATCGATGA
>JAQTXY010000034.1 GCA_028688535.1 Methanothrix sp.
TCAAAGGAGCCGATACCTGTTGCCTAAGCTGTCTCCCGTATCGCGATCAGAGTTGATCCACCGACTGAAAGAGCTTGGATTTGAGGGCCCGTTTCCTGGAAAGAAGCATCAACACATGAAAAGAGGGATTACATTGGCCATCATCCCAAATCCACATGGTGAGAAGATAAGCGTCGATCTACTTTCAGAGATTCTAAGAAAGGCACAGATCAGTCGAGAGGATTGGTTTTCTGTGGCCTAAAGGTTTGCGCTTTTTTAGTCCCTTCCTTTCCAAATCCTGAAGATAAGTGCAATTCCTGCCAGGTTAATGGCCAGGATCAGTATGATTCCGATTATCCTCTTCCAATCTCCCTGTGGCGCAGCTTTCCCTGCCAGATCCATGGCCACGTCTCCGTTCACCAGTACGGCCCACTCCTTCCCGCCCGCCTTGAGGCTGTACTGCCCGCGCGGCAGCCCCCGGAAGCAGCAATCGCCCGCGCTGCCCTCAGCCAGCATTGCCCCATCGCGCCACAGCTCCAGGGCCCTAGGCGCGCCTGTCACGCGCAGCTCGTAGCTCTCGGCTACGGGCAGGCTCCGGCCACCGCCGGAGAGGTTGGCGGAGATATTGAGCAGATCCAGCACCGTTGGCGCGATATCAGTCTCAGACCAACGGCCGCCCAGGTTCAGCTCCTCCACTCCTGGCCCCAGGAAGACCAGAGGAACCCGTAGCGCCTCGGACCGGGCGGCATATTTGTCAGCCGAGTGCCCGCCCTTGCCGGTCGCAGAAGGAAAGACCATGCCGTGGTCGGCGGTGACTGCCAGCAGCACGTTATTCCTGCGGCAGATCTCGGCCAAGCGGCCCAGCGGCGCGTCCAGGGCGGCAACCACCTCGCGATAACCGTCCGCTCCCAGGTTCTGCCCGGCGCTATCCACTGCCCCCACGTTTACCAGCATGAGAAAGCGCTGGCCGGAGAGGTTACGGACGGTGTCAGCTGCCGCGTCCAGAGCCCAGGCATTGTATCCCTTGTAGCCAGCTACGCCCTGAGGTGCAGAATACCGGTCAAACCAGTCCCGCCATGCCTGAAAGCGGTACCGGAGGCCCGCTGGCACGCCGGCCCGAAAGCCGGGGATAGGCTCTGCTCCGTGCAGGGAGTTGTCCCCCAGATAGAGAACGCCGTCCATCTCTTGCAGGACTGGCATGCTATCTCCCCGCTCCAGGATCGCGAGGCAAAGGTAACCATTGGCGCGAGCCGCGTCGAAGATGGTCGGACCGAGACGGTCGGGATTTGTTCCTGAATTGCCGGTGAGGAGAACGCTGTGGCTCTTGGTGGTCTCGGGCACAGGCACCCGCACATCCACCGTCCGCGCCCCTCTGCCAGTGAGGTTGAAGAGCACAGTACCCTCGATGGGCGAGCCGTCCAGGGCATAGGCGCGATGCTCAGGATAGACGTAAGACGCACCCAGCCCGTCCACCACCAGGATGACCGCTCCACTCGGCTGGGCAACGGGCCCCACTTGCACATCAACAGCACTGGCGATTCCGAAAGATAAAGGCGATAATAATAGAGGTAATGATAATAACAAAATAGTTAGTCTGTACACACTATGCCTCTTCTTCTCGGTGGTTGTTTTTTGGATTTTATAGATATCATCGCGGACGGCTTCAGCAAAACCACGGAGGCGCAGAGACACAGAGAACGAAAAACGACTAAATGCATGCGATAATTTGGTTAACAAAAAAAGAAAAAGACGAATCATCCAAGATCTGCAGATCTCTAGAAGTCCGTCATGACCCGGTACTGGTCAATCTCCGTCTGCTTGAGACCCGTGAGGAACTGCTCGGCCATATCGCGAATATCCTTGGAACGGGTGATAGCCCTGCCCACTACCAGGATGTTCGCGCCTGCCGCCAGGGCCGCTCCTTCGGTATCCACGCGAATGCCGCCAGCCACAGCCACCAGGAGCTTGCGCCCTTCTTTGGCCAGGCCCTGAATTTCGCGAATGTCATTCCAGGCGTGCGCGCTCTTCTCCATATCTATGGCCCGGTGCAGCTCGACCACATCCGGCATGACTTCCAGGCCCTTGAGGACCGCCAGCGGATCAGGCACATTGAGCATATCGATGATGCTGTAGATGCCGGTCTTCCTGGCCTCCCGGATAGACAGCTCTATCGTCTTCTTGGGTGCCAGGCCTGATATGACCACTGCGTCCGCCGCAGCATCTGCTGCCAGGCGCACCTCCAGGTTTCCGGTATCCAGAGTCTTCAGATCCAGGATGACGAAGGCGCCCGGCCGAATGGCGCGAATCTCTCTGACAACGCTCATGCCCAGCATCTTGACCAGAGGCGTTCCCACTTCGATGAGAATATGATCGCTCTCCGGCAGAGCAGCAAGTACGCGGCGCACCTCAGCCAAGTCCACCAGATCAAAGGCCACCTGCAAGTACGGCGGGTCCCAGAGCCTTGTGACCCGGAATCCCATGATGGGATGAGTAGAACGGTCTTTCTCGTAAAGCATCAGATTTACATCCGGGAATCCAGCCATAGCCCTCTCCAGGGCCAGCTTGGTAGCCCCGTAATTGTAGCGATAAATAGCATCGTAGTCTTTTGCCTGGGGATGAATAAACACGGATACGATTATGAGCAGCTCTTCGGCCTTATCCTTGGGAATTATGCCTTCAGCTACCGCATCCGCCACTGCTTTAGCAACAGCCATCTGGGCCGGCCCGAAGATCTGGGCGGCTTGATCCATATTCTTCACGGTAACTTTGGGAACGATAAGAGTAGACGGCTTGGGCGGCAGATTGGGCCGGATAACACCCAAAAGGGGCGTATGCCCTGCCGAAAGCTGCGCAAGGCCAGAGGCAAAGGCCGTGGCTACCGGTCCCTCCTTATCTCCAATTATCAGATCGATATGAGCAATCTCAGGCTCCTTTCCTATGAGAGCCTCTCCAACTAAAAACAAAAAGATTCACCTCGAAAATGAGGTGAGCCATCTCTCTATTTTAATCCTTTCTCACGAGGTGCGCCAGCTCAAATGAGCTGCCAGTAGATAAGAGGTGCCAGCGCCATCAGCGTCAGACCGGTGGCCAGCCTCATTCCTACCCTATGATCCTTGCGGAAAGCGTCCACCTGCTCAGGGCTCATGCCCAGAGCAATTGCCCCGCCCAGGATAATGATAGGCAGAATTACCCCCAGATTGAAGAAAAACAGATAGGTAGAACCTTCAAAGTAGCTTCTCTGTGAAAAGAGATCCAGTATCGCGAGGTAGACGGCCCCCACACAGGGGAGCTTGACCAGGGAAAAAAGCGCTCCGATAACAAAGTACGAACTGAATCGGCCATTATCTATCCCTGCCTGGAAGTACTTGAGTGCCCAATCCGTGCGGAAGAGGGATGGCCTTCCCTGCGAGAGCCGCAGAGCATCCCATACCTGAGAGAGGCCAGCCAAGAGGAGAAAAGCGGTCAGAATATAGCGAAAAGATGCTGCTATCGCCTCAGTCTGCATGAGCTGGCGCATACCCAGGCCAAAGAGAAAGTACATAGTAAAGATGCCCAGGGAAAAGAATACAACCATCATAACCAGCTCGCGTCTCCTTCCCGCAGAGGAGAGAACCGAGGCCGCCAGAAAGACCAGGATGCCCAGCAGACAAGGGTTGAAGCCGGCTACAAGGCCTGCTATCAGGACGGCTGATATGGTGTAAAGAGATATCTCCTGCAAGTTAAGGCTCGGGCCGTCGGCTGCAGCGCTCAGGTTCTGCTCTGCGCTCTCATTGCCCGGCAGAGTAAAGGCCGCTGGAATATTGGCGGTCTGATTGGCCAGAGCGCCTTTGACGAGGCTTTCCAGCAATACATTATCCTTCTCATAATCCCGATAGTTGATCACCTGCAATCCGATTATGATAGCAGGAACATCCTTTGCCTGATACTGTTTGATGATACGATGTCCTTCATCAGAATAGTAGTAATAGCTGGTTATATTGATCGGCACATCCTGTCCGACCTTATCCAATGTCCTCTCTGCTGCTGCGCATTTCGTGCATCCCGGGGACTTAATAAGTATAACCTCGGCAGCATCTTTTCCAGCAACTGTAGAGCCACTGGAAAGCAGCAGAGCTACGCTTGCCAGCAAGATGAGCGCAAGAACGAGGCTTACAGCCGCAATACGAGACATGCCAATGCGCATAAGCGACCTATGGAAGGAAGAAGTATAAAATCTCCCTGATCAGAAGAACCGGACCTTTGGCAGGGGAATACAATCTGCAGTCCCCTGCCAAAAAAATTCGCCATTCGCTCGCATTTACTCTGTTTCATACTCGAGAACAGGCCCTTCTCCAGAAGCTCCGCTAGATGCGAATCCCACAGATGCGTCATCCTCTGCCACTATTACTATGGAGTAGCCGCACCCTTCCGTGCAGGTCTCGACTGCGTTCTTGACGAGAGATGTTACATCCAGAGTATAGCTTCCCTCGTTCTCAATATTCAAAGATGGAGAGGATACCTCGGAATCATAATCGACCTTATCATACCAGGTTGTAGTATCAAGAGTCTCCCCGTGCTTATAGTAAGCTTTTACTTTGCCGGGATTGTCCACCTGAGCAGCATCAAGAGTCAATGTGGCTGAAACGATCTGTTCCGGCTTGAAGATTCCCTGGCTGCCGAACATATTGATGACGCTCAAATAGACCAATTTTTCGGGCTGGTTGCCCTGAGAAGCTGCCCAGAGCAAGTCGCTATCTGCAAAGCTCTGATTGGCATTGTTCGCATCCACATAGGTCTCGACATCCATCTGGGCTGTAAAGCTCCCGGCGATGGCAGTTGCCGCCAGAAGCAGAAATATGCCCATAAGTGCATACAAATATCTCAAAGTCATTCCTCCACTGAATAATAGCTGTGATCAAACCAATAAAAAGACGTACGTTCATATGGAGCTTATGTAGGCAATCCATTCCCCACATGATCCGTGAAATATCAGAGATCCGCCTTCCTAAACGTCCAAGTCCCTTCAATCGTCACCTTCTTCGCCGCCCTTCCCAACCTCGCATCCAGAATCAGCTCGCCGATCTCCTCCTTCATGACCCTGGCGATACCGATGATGGATGTTGTTGGCCGGGCGTTCACATCCACAACCCAGGGCAGTTCCCCTAGCACAAAGTCGATTCCAGCGTACCCGGAAAGAGACAGGACAGCTGCCGCCCTTCTTGCCTCGGACCAAATTTCAGCGGCGCGAGGTGTGTTGTAGGGCACCTGGCTTCCTTGATAGCTCATCCCATCGCCTTGAAAGTCGATGAGCTGACGGTTGATGGTAAGCGGCAAAAAGCTGCCACTGCCCGCAATGAAGCTGGCGGATAAGTGCAGCCCCTCATGGTAGCGAGTAACAATTTCATCGGGACCCGCCCGAACAAAAGAGGTGAGGCGCACGCCCTCTGAGCCGCAGCCTGTGCGCGGCTTTATCACATAGCGATGGCAGCCTTGCTCTACAGGATCAGGCCTCTCCACTATCTCGGCTACAGGTACTCCCGCCCGCGCCAGTACCCGAGTGCATAGCAGCTTGTCGGCGGCGAGACGCGCAGCATCGGGACTTGACCCCAGATTTAGCATGTTTTTTTCCAGGATCTCCAGAAAGCGCGGCTGCATGCCATCCGGAGCAATCAAGAGTCCTGCGTCAGCTTTGCAGGCCAGGGAGCCTGCAAAATCCTCTTCACCCGTCACGAAAATGGGTCGACCTGCTTCAACGGTCGAACCGGAGGTGGGATAAAGAACCTCATGCCCGGCTCTCTGGAAGCTGCTCGCCAGGGTGGCCAGCATGGCCCGCCCCTCCAGCTCACAAGTACCGCCCAGGGCAAGAGCTGAGGCATACTCGGCAATAAGAATCTTCATAGATTAACCCTTTAGATGATAACCGCCGTCCACCTGAAGGGCCACCCCTGTGATGAAACCTGCCTCCTCGGAGAGAAGAAATAGAATAGCTCTCGAGATCTCTTCCGGTCTTCCCAAGCGTCTCATGGCATGAGCTCTGACGAGGTCCTGGAATTTCTCTTCGCCCATCTTCTCAAAGAGGGGTGCCGTAAGTTCAGTCATGACATAC
The DNA here is from genome assembly GCA_028688535.1 of Methanothrix sp. Lineage (GTDB taxonomy): Archaea > Halobacteriota > Methanosarcinia > Methanotrichales > Methanotrichaceae > Methanothrix. Next base: position 6,065 of record JAQTXY010000034.1, read on the forward strand.
CCCGGACAGATGGCATTCACTCGGATATTCCTATCCGCATAATCGATGGCCATGGACTCGGTCAGGCCAATCAACCCAAACTTGCTCACATTGTAAGAGGTGCGCGTCCTAAATGCATTGAGGCCGCCCACTGAGGAGATGTTGACGATGCTTCCCTTTCCCAGATCCAGCATCTGGCTGGCTGCAGCTTTACAGCAATTGAAAGCTCCCGTCAGGTTTACCTCCAATGTATCCCTCCAGTCTTTGCCCTGCGTATGAAGGATATCGTTTCGGGACGGATTAATCGCGGCATTGTTCACCAGGCCGTAGACCTTGCCGGATAGGTCTTCAATCGATTGGAAGGTCTCCTCCACCGCTTCTTCCCTAGAAACATCACATTGGTGGACATAGGACCTGGTGCCATCTCCTAAAGCCATCTTGGCGCTTGCCAGTTTATCTGCGTTCCTACCAAGGATATGGACATATGCCCCCTCGGCATGCAGATCTTTGGCAGTCTGCAAGCCTATTCCGGAACCGCCTCCTGTAACCACGATAGTCTTGCCGTCGAAACGACCTATTGACATTGACATAACCTAAAATCCCCACCAGCTACTCATCGGCATAATCAGACATTTCTACTTTATCCGGTCTTATCTATTATAATTTTACCTGACGTAGCATAGAAACGATTTAGTAATCCCTGAGTGATCTGTTAAAATCATGTTCGGACCTAAATCACATCTCACTACACGCGACAATCACCTCTTTATCGAAGACGTGGACTCTGTCCTGCTGGCGCAGCAGTACGGCACCCCTCTTTACGTCACCTCAGAGAGACGCCTGCGCGAGAACATTCGCGCCTACCATCGTGCCTTTCCCCATGCGGACAAATACTTCGCTGTGAAGGCCAACGGCAACCTCACATTGCTGCGCATCGCTGCCCAGGAAGGCATGGGCGCGGACGTCTTCTCCGCGGGAGAGCTTTCCGTTGTGCGCATGGCCGGCATTCCTCAGGAAAAGATTCTCTACAACGGCAACTCCAAAAGCGAGATGGATCACGAGATGGCCATCCAGGCGAACGTTCGCATGTCCGTGGACTCTCGCGAGGAGCTGGAGCATCTCGCAGAGACCGCCAAGCGACTGGGACGCGAGGCAGAGATCCTCTTCCGGGTCAATCCCGATGTCTCTCCCAAGACTCATCCCAAGATTGCCACCGGCCTTCGCTCCTCCAAGTTTGGCATTCCTGCCGAGCAGGTGGCCGAGACCTACCAGAGGGCCATGAGCCTGGAAGGAGTAAAGCCAGTAGGCCTGCATTGCCACATCGGCTCGCAGATTTTAGAAACAGCTCCCTTCGCCGAGGCAGCCGGCAAGATGATGGACATTGCCACTGCGGTGGTGGCTGCGGGCGGCGAGGTGCAGCGCATCGACCTGGGCGGCGGATTGGGCATCCAGTATCATCCCGACCTGCCTGCTCCTACCCCTGCCGACCTGGCGGCGGCGATATTGCCCATTTTGCAGGACCGCTGCCGCGATCTGGGCATTGCCCCCAAGCTCATCCTGGAGCCGGGACGCAGCATTGTGGCCGATACCACCGTCATGCTCACCAGCGTTAACGTGGTCAAGAGGGCCCATGTCAATTTCGTTGCCGTGGATGCCGGATTCAACGTTTTAGCCAGGCCCATGCTCTACGACTCCTATCATCATGTTATTGTGGCAAACAAAGCGGCACAAGCCGCCCAGGAGAAGTACACCGTGGTGGGTCCCATCTGTGAGACAGGAGATGTACTGACCAAAGACCGGCAGCTGCCCGCGCTGGCGCGCTCTGATGTTCTGGCCTTCCTAGATGCCGGAGCCTACGGCTTTTCCATGGCCTCCCAGTACAACGGCCAGCCCCGGCCGGCTGAGGTGCTCGTCTGCGGCGATAAGGCCGAGGTCACCCGCCGCGCCGAGGATGCCAGCGCCCTTTTTGCCGGACAGAGGATCCTGCCCAGGCTCATGTTTTAGGTGGAAGAATGACATGCGAGCGGGGAAGTGAGCCAGAAGGCGCTTTAGAGAGAAGGCAAGAGATCTCGCTGGTGCAGGCTGCAGAAGAGGTGCAAAAGATGCTCGAGCCTTTGCGGCAGGGCGAGTTCTCTCTGAATATCGGCAAGATCTCGGTTTATGTGCAGTCCGCGGCCAAAGCCCGTGATGCAAAGACCCTGGCCAACTTCATTCGCTTTGCTCACCTCAATTTAGATGCTGTCTTGGTGCAGGCCCTGAAGAGCCTGGTATTCCGGCCGCGTCTGGCCAGTAAGGCAGACGAGCAGAAGAAGGCAACAGCGCTGCAAAAGACATTCGACCGGCTGGACAGACCTGCACAGGCCATGCGAGAGCACTATCAGAGCAGCTCTGATCCACTTAACAAGTATCTGGTAGCCGGGCCCTGGGGGCATGAGTATCTGAAAAAGAGGGGCATTGATCTGGAGGATTACGATCGAGAGCTGTGCCAGATACTCGGCTGCCAGGAGATGATTGCTGGCAAGATTGTGCTGGGCTATACTGGGCTAAGAAAGGCGATCGATCTGGTGGAGGTGCGGGCTATTGAGGCACTTATATAGATCTATCCAACATCCTTGACGAAGAATGATGATACTGATTATGATGAACTAAACACGTACAGCAAACAAATGAGGCAAAACAACTCCTTCAATTGGATAGCAAAACGTTTCTCTGGTCACTCTCACTTAAATACAGACGTTAGCTATATACGCAGAAATCAAAATATACATGAATATGTCTGGATTCCAATATCACAAATCAAAAAAATATACCGATTATGGTAACATCTATGAGCAATGCAGCGGCCCGGGTGGTTTACAGCTTGCGGAATTTATGGCTGAGAAAATGGGGCTTGCAGCAGGCAAAAAACTGTTGGATGTCGGCTCTAATCGGGGCTACCAGACTTGCTTTTTGGCAAAAGAGTATGGCGTGTTTGCAGTAGGCATTGATCCCTGGGATGACAGAGTGCAAGGCAATCCCATGGTTGAACATTTACGAGAGAATGCCAAACAATGGAACGTTGAAGATTTTGTTTTGGGAATCAAGGTCGGTGTTCCGGAGACTCATTTTGCCTCTAGCTCCTTTGATTATGTGTATTCGACAACTGCACTTGAAATGGTTCGGGTGTCTCAAGGCATCGAAGCATATCTGAAATGTTTGGAAGAAATTTATCGGGTGCTAAAATCTGGAGGGATTTTCGGCCTGGGGGAACCAATGCATCTTGACATAAAACTCCCTTTAGACCTTGAGCCATATGTCTCGCAAGGGGATTATCCCTGGAAAGAATGTTTTCGAAGTATCCCTGAGACAACTCAGCTAGTAAGATCTGCAGGATTTGAAATTATTGAGGCGGACTACGCCCCGGATGCTCGCCAATGGTGGATGGCTTATGCCATGCATGATCCTTTTTGTAAACAAAACCCTGGTGAAGATCCCAAAACTCTTGAGATAGATGGTGGTCGTTGGACGAGTTTTGGTTACGTTATCTGCAGAAAAGACATGTGAAATCTGATCCACGTTGAAGGTTATCCAGAAGATCTGCGGTCATCTCTGTGCTATAGTCCGGATGATGGCCGCTGCAAAAGATATTATATTCCATGAGCAGATTGGTTGGATGACTTGGAGGTGATGTAGCTGCTGGAGATTGAAGATCTGTCGGTCAGCATCGGCAGTAAGCAAGTCTTGAAGAACTTCAACCTTAGAATAAATCGTGGCGAGACCCATGCCCTATTCGGCCCTAACGGTACGGGCAAAACAACACTCTTGAATGTCATTGCAGGAATTCCCAGATACACCATTGATGGGGGACGCATCCTATTCAAAGGAGAAGAGATCACGCACATGTCTATGGACGAAAGGGCACGCCTGGGCATTGGCATGGCCTTTCAGCGCCCACCGGCCATTCGCGGCCTGCGGCTCAAAGACCTCATCAAGATCATCAATTCCCAGGCTGACGCAACAGCTATCCTCCGCAAGATGGACTTTGAGGCCTTCGGCGAGAGAGATGTCAATCGAGGCTTCTCCGGTGGCGAGGTAAAGCGCTCCGAGATGGTTCAGCTCCTGGCACAGCAGCCTGATTTTGTCATGCTGGATGAGCCGGATTCCGGCGTGGATCTGGAGAACATCAAGCTCATCGGTGAGGCTATCAACGCCCTCACGCAAAAGGACCTGCGCCCCAGCCTGAGGACCAAATCCGGTGTGATCATCACCCACTTTGGCCATATTCTGGATTATATGAAAGCAGACCGGGCCCATGTCATGCTGGGCGGATCGATAGTATGCAGCGGCAATCCGGGTGAGATACTCGAGCAGATCAAGAGAAGCGGATATGAGGGGTGTGTAGGATGCAGCACTTGTCCGGTATAGAAGAGAAAGCCAGAAAGGCTAAAGACAAGAAAGCCTTGTATGGCACAGATGTTGACCTGGAGAGCTATGAGTCTGAAGCCAAACCCCAGGGCATGGTATCCAGTGCCGAAGATCTGCCAAGTGTTGTCACGAAAGCTGCCCTTGATGTAGGTGTGAAGCTGGATGGAGAATCCTCAGGCTCTTTTGTGCAGATGGACCAGACTCCAGTGATAGCCAAGTCTCTCTACGAGGGCGTAGAGATCATGGATATGGCCTCCGCTCTGGAGAAGTACGACTTTTTGCAGGATTACTGGTTCAAGCTGGTGGCGGCTGATGCCGACAAGTATACGGCGGACGTAGCGGCAGCGCCACCGGCAGGCTACT
>JAQTXY010000035.1 GCA_028688535.1 Methanothrix sp.
TACACCAGATTCTGTCCCATCCCCTGTCTCTTGGCCAGAGATCGACTCTTCCCTCGAAAATTCTCCTAAATTGTCATCCCGTCTCGAATTAAAATCAATCCCTCAGTCCCTTTCTGCCCCGCACAATTCTGAAAATAGAGCCAATAGCAATTCTTTGCCGGATCTTCCCTCTGATGAAGCATCTCTTCTGGCCACCGTCCGACAGTCGCCCGAAATGTCTCAGGTCTACCTGGAGAACACCGGCTCCGTGGAGCTGCACGAGGTGCAAATAATAGGCGCACGAAGGTCTCTGGGCATATTATCGCAGCTTGTTTGCGGTGAGAAGAAGGTGCTGGCAGTCAGCGGATCTCCCTCGGATTTGCGGGTGAAGGCTCTTGATCCATCCGAGAGTGAAGTCCTGGCCCGTGTCCAGTATATCCCCTCAGAGGTAAGCGAGAAACCCACAACCTCGGTTTCTGAAGAAACTGTGCTGAGCACCAAATCCGTACCTTCTGCGGAGAGCATGCCCGTGGAAAAGAAGTCTGACCCATCTGTACTACTACTGACCATAACTGCCAATAAGTCGGAAGGCAGATCAGGCGAGGTCGTTGGCTACAGATGCCTGGCGAAGAACCTTGGATCTGGGGAGCTATCCGACATCAAGGTCTCCTGCGCAGGAAAGATGGCTTCCACAAAATTCCTTCCTGCCGGCGAGGAGCTTTTCCTGGATGGAGCCATGCAGATTGCGAATAATACCAGGTTATCGGCCGCCGTGCGAGCCTTGGATGCCCAGGGTAAAATCCACACCAACAATACATCTCTCGATATCTGGAAGATCTCTCCTCTCCTCAAGCTGGAGGTTTCTGGCTCCCGGCTGGTGCACCGCGGCGAGAGCGTTTCCCTAAAGCTGCGCATTGAAAATAAGGACGCAGAAAACCTTACAGGTATTCTTGTCAAGGATAGTCTGGGGGAGATAGGACGGATAGCTCTATTAGAGCCAGGCGCCTCTCAGGTGCTGCAAAAAGAGATGACAGTCCTTCACAGTCAGGAGGAAGTGTTTTCGGTTATCGCCCGCGACCAAGACGGCAGTGAGGTCTATGCCAGTGAGAGGTTCGGCATTCAGGTACTCAATTCCTCGCTCTCGATACGGGGTGATCCTTCTATGGTAGGAATCTATCCGGGAGAGCCTGTTGAGGTCGCCTGGATCTTGAGCAACAACGGTGAAGAGCTCCTGCAAAATATAACCCTTGAAGGCGACGGAAAGAGACGCATTCTCAAGGAACTTGCCCCCGGCCAAGATGTAAAGATGGCGGCCATTTACACCAAGAACTCCACCACCTGGATCAACGTCACTGCCAAGGGATTTGACGGCAACGGTTTTGAGGCAGTCAGCACCGCAGGCGTGCTTTTGAAGTCTGCTCGGCCCGGCATCACTTTAAAGCTCATGCCCTCTGAGATCGAGGTTTGCCCAGGTGATGCGGCAGAGGTCAGTGTCCTGGTGACCAATTCCGGAGACGATCGCCTGGATAATGTTATTCTATCCTTGAACGGCTCTACGCTATCATCTTTGGGCAGCCTTCAGCCGGGTGAGTTCAGAGTGATAGATTCCAAAACGGTGATCTCCAATAATTGTACAATTCAATTTGAGGCCATAGGAAAAGACTCGCGCGGCCTGATCTTATCGGACGCGTCTGTTGTCAAGGTGTCTGTCGTTATTACCTCACTCAAGTTATTCGTCAGCTCTTCGCCGCCGGCCATAGTTCCGGGAGAGAAGAACATTCTCACCTGCACCGTAGCCAATACAGGCATTGTCCCTCTCTACAGCATATTCGTTATTAGCAAAAAGCTGGGCCCTCTGGGCAATATCGATTATCTCTCCCCCAAGCGGCAGATGACGGTCACTGCAGAAAAGACAGTGGGCGAAGCAATAGACGATACCATAATTGCAGAAGGCTTCACCCAGGACAAGACGCCTGTGCGCTGCACCTTTGGCCTGAGCCTGAAACTTCTCGGATCTCCAGGTCAGGTCCTGGAGACTCCAGAGGATGATGCAACGCTCCCCTCCGGCGTAAGAATGGCCACGGCCAACATCACTTTCGGCAATGTCAGCTTGCCATTCAACCTACCATCCCAAGAGGAGGCGGAGAGCGAAGTCTCGGGTACTATGGCCGGCGATGTGGACCGTTCGGCAACCAGGCAGAACAATGTGGTGTTGGATAAGATTGCCGACCTGCTGCATTATGTGGAAAAGTTGCTGGGATTGGATGATGGGCAAAAAGAGCCCCAAGGTGAGCAGGGACAGCTAAGCGAGAATGAATCCCAGGGAGAGGAGTTTGCACCCGCTGGAAAAGATAGCCTTGCCGGGTCGAAGAATTACGAGCTGTCCATTGCAGGAGTAAAAGGCTCAGAGCACGGAGCCATTACCATTTTGGATGTCAATGCAAAGCCTTCAACGCCCGCCGCCAATGAGCCGGTCAAGGTAACTGTGCATCTGCAAAGCCCGGAGAGGATATTGTCAGCGTCGGTGAAATACGGCCTGTCTGAACTGCCCCTCACCAGGCAGGATATGCTCAGCGTGGACAGGGTCTATGACTGCACCCTCAATCTGGAATCCGGCAGCCAGGAAGACGGATACTGGAGCGGCACCATTCCTGGCCGGGGGCCGGGAACCTACATGCCTCTTTCCGTCCTCATAGCGGGTGAATCTGGTAGCGCTGAAGGCGGACCATATTTAATCCACTGGAGCACAATCAAGGCCAATAAGGAGAAGACGGTCGCCGCCCCATCGGGACGAAACGGTATGCTCTTCATCGAGTCCTCATCCGTAAAAGGCAAGGGCGAGGTCACCATCAAGGATACCATCTCCGGATCGACCATGCAGTTTAATGAGAAGATAATGGGCAACGGCTCCATCAGCCTGGAGACGCTGCGCACCATTGATCGCAGCGGCTCTCAGGACAATTTCACCGAGAAGAAGGATCTGGTCTTCACCGGCGGCAGTATCAAAGGCCATAAGACGGTGGCTTCACCAAACTTTCAGGGGGGCATGGGGGCCTCGGTCACAGAGAGGTTTAATTTAAGTCATGTGGACAAGAGCGAGACCTCCAGCGTTCGCAGTTCCAATTTTGCCAACAATACTCTGGCCTTCAAGACAGACCAGGCCTTCGATGGAACCTGGAACATCCAGACCAAGTATGCCAAGTTCTACAAGAAGATCAAAGGTGATCAGAAGTACACCGGCTCCTTCCAGACTCAGAAGGACATCACGTTCACGGATGCTGAACAGAAATAGTCGTTGGCGGCTGGTTATTTGAAAATAGAGATGTAAAACGCTTATATTCAGATTATACCCTTAGTTCGGAGGGTAGATTTGATCTCTGCCAGCTCGCTCTCGATGTACTCAAACCTCTGGTCCATGTGATCCTTCAGGTCCCGTCTTAATCCCTTAATCTCGCTGATGGTATCATCTTGCTTGTCAACCATCTTGTCCATCCTGCAATTTAATCCGTCCATCTTGGAGTTCATGCCATCTATCTTGCTATTAAGGCCATCAAAACCGGATTTAGTGATTATTGTTAGATTATTAATGCCTGCCATCATGCATTTCAATATTTCGATTCCTTCATCCAACCTCTCACCAATCTCATCCGAGCCGGTGACTTTCCTGAAGACAGAAAACTCTTCCGATGCATGAGTATAATTGGCATCGACCTTTTCCACATTGATCAGGTCATTTTCTATCTTGATGGAGCTGGCAAACTTCTCTACAGCCTCTTTTTCGCCCTCAGCGATAACCAATACTTGACCATCGGGACGGTTTTGGACTAGGCCCACCAGACCGAGGCTATTGGCCAGAGAGACTATTTTAGCTCGGTAGCCTACCCTTTGAACTCTACCAGAAACGTAGGCAGTCAATCGGATCATGATAAATCATATTTAGTTGCTAAAGTTAAATAGATTGCTATTATGTCCCTTCTGTAGCAGCCGAAGAGCACGCTTCTTCTCAGCCTCTTCTCGCCCCAGCCGCCTTTCTCCAGACCTTATCTGAGTTATCCATAGACTCAATCACGTCATGGACGTCGATTCTGTGCTGCACATCCGCAGCCCTAAGCCTCTTCTCCATGGAGAGGCGCAAATTCTCTCGGGCGGATTCCCGCAAATCTTCTGCTTCCAGCCAGAGCCTCTCCGCCTGCTCAGCATCAGCAGGCCTCGTCTCCACCGATCTGGTCCGCAAAAGCATCTCCTTTTCAGTTGCTTTTTCGTGCTCTACTCTCAGGCGCTCAGACTCGGCCAGAAGTTCCTTGACCTCTGCAGCCATATCCTCGACGCTTCTTTCTATCAGGTCTTTTTCCGAGAACACCCTCATGCCTCCAGCATCTTCAGGAATATTTGGTGAATTCTTGGGTCCTGTGTCAATTCAGGATGAAAGGCTAAAGCCAGCAGATTTCCCTGGCGCGCCGCCACCACCGTATCACCAATGCTTGCCAGTACCTCAACGCCTCTGCCTACCTCTCCTATCGCCGGAGCGCGGATGAAAACGGCCCGGTAAGGCCGGTCCAATCCTTTTACCTGCAGGTCCGCCTCAAAGGACTCCTTCTGCGGCCCAAAGGCGTTTCGGCTGATCTTGATGTTCATAAGGCCCAGAGGTTTGACGAGGCTCTCTCTGTTGCCCATTATCTCCTTGGAGACGAGCACCAGTCCGGCACAGGTGGCCAGGATGGGCTTGCCGGAGAGGGATGCGGCCTTCAGCTCATCAGTAAGGCCGCTGCTCTCCAGCTGACGGCAGATGGTTGTGCTCTCTCCGCCCGGCAGCACCAGAGCATCGCACTCTTCCATCTGACCGCTCTTTCTGACCAATATCGCCTGGATCTTTCCTTCGCCCGCTCTTTCCAGGGCCAGGACATGTTCAGAGACGTCACCTTGCAAAGCCAGGACGCCGATCTTCGCCACTTACCAGCCCCTGTTCTGTAAAGCCTCTGTCTCGGGAATCGTGGAAGCATCCAGCCCCTTCATAGCCGCGCCCAAACCTTTGGATACCTTTGCCAGGAGAGAAGCATCGTCGTAATGATGCACCGCCTCAACAATGGCTCCTGCCATGGCAGCCGGGTTCTCTGACTTGAATATGCCTGAGCCCACAAAGACTCCATCCGCCCCAAGCTGCATCATCAACGCAGCATCAGCAGGCGTTGCCACCCCGCCTGCGGCAAAGTTGACTACCGGAAGGCGCTGCATGCTGGCGCACTCCTTGACCAGATCCAGGTCCGCCTCAATCTCCCGTGCCACCTTCATGAGCTGCAGATCGTCCATGCCCTTCAGACTCCTGATCTGGCCCTGAATCATCCTCATGTGCAAGACGGCCTGGCTTACATCTCCCGTCCCCGCTTCGCCTTTGGTCCTGATCATAGCCGCGCCTTCTTTGATGCGCCGGCAGGCTTCACCCAGATTTCGAGCGCCGCAGACAAAAGGAATGGTGAATTTGGTCTTCTCAATATGAAATTCATCCGCGGGAGTGAGTACCTCGGACTCATCCACCATATCCACACCCAGTGCCTCCAAGACCTGGGCCTCCACAAAGTGGCCTATCCTGGCCTTGGCCATGACCGGAATGGTCACTGCTTCGATGATGGCCTCGATGATTGCAGGGTCGGCCATCCTGGCCACGCCGCCCATCTTTCTGATGTCGGCAGGCACAGCATGCAGGGCCATTACGGCCACAGCGCCTGCCTCTTGTGCGATAACGGCCTGCTCCGGGGTTGTGACGTCCATGATGACGCCTCCCTTCTGCATCTTTGCGAAACCGCGCTTGAGCAGTTCCGTACCAAATCTCAGATTTTCAAGCTCCATGAATTGCCCCAAGTGTTCTTAAGTGCCCGGCTAACGCAGTGAGAATAAATAAACTTTTGGGCAGGCAGGAGACCTGCCCCTTCACTCCTTATGGCATATAGTTTTCGTAAAGATAGATATCCTTATCCCCGCTGCGATCATCGGTCCAGACGATTCTTCCCGTCTTAATGCGCGGCTGGGTCTGGTTTCCTGCATCGGTGCAGATCGCCTTCTCCTTTTGCACATTGCGGTCATAGACATAGATATCCCAATTTCCGTTGCGATTGTCCTGCCAGACAATTACGCCGTTTTCGACATCCGGATTGGTCTGATCTTCCAGACTATTGGTAATCTGAATCTCCTTGCTGGTGTTCAGGTCGTAGGCAAAGATATCCCAATTGCCGTTTCGGTTATCCTGCCAGACTACAGTGTGTCCGTCTGTAGCCGCATTGATCTGATCGCTGGCATCGCTTGCCACTGACACGGGACTGCTCCCTTGTTTCCACATCCAGATATCCCAACTGCCTTTCTTGTTATCCTGATAGACTACAATGTCTCCACCCACCCGCGGATTGATGCCGCTGGGCGGATAGTCGGGAAGGGCCTCTTTCTCGTAAAGCGGCCTCATGTAGACCATAAAGCCGAAGTAATTCTTTCGCAAATAGGCCAGATAGTCTGCACTAAGGGAGATGGGTGTGACATTCTCCAAGCCATAAACCAACTCAGTAGAGTTGATAATGGATATATCAAAGGTTCGAATGGACCAGTAATCCTCGATCTTATACTGGTTCAGGGGATTGCGGGATATCCAGGCGATGATGCTTCCATCGATGTCCGGATACATATCCTCATATGGGCCTGCGGCTATGGGCAACTCCAATTCCTGGGCCAAGCTGTAGACATATATATCCGGTTTTCCGGTGCGATTATCCATCCAGGCTACATAGTATCCCACCTGGTCGTTGCCACCCACGACCGGGCAGCTCTGATCACCGGGTGCTTTGCAGATAATGCTCATCTGGCCCGCGGTTACAGGCACTGTCCTCGGCCTGCCGTTATGGGTGTTAAGCCAGACCAGCTTTTCGTCCATGCTGGGCTTGACCTGACCAGGCCCTGCCTGGACCAGTTCGTCCTTCCAGTTGGAGAGGTCCAGCTTGCGAATAGAGGTGCTCGGATCGGTCCCGTCCACATAGGAGATGTATCTTCCCGATACTACGGGATTTGTCTGCTCTCCCGGTCGGGGATAGGTTTTGCCCCACTTCTTATCCCAGAAGTAATAGGCGAGATCTTTGCTCTTGGCGTCTTCCCAGGCGATGGTGTTTCCGGATACGTCGGGATAGAGCTGGTCTCCTTCTTCTGTAAGTTTTGTCTCATTTCCAGTTGTCAGGTCTTTAACATAGATATCAAAGTCGCCATTTCGGTTGTCCTGCCATACCACCAGATTACCGCTGATTATGGGATACATCTGCTGGCCAGGTCCCTTGAAGACGGCAACACTCTCGCCGTTGGTCAGATTTTGCATGTAAATGTCCCAGTTGCCGCTGGAATTGTCCATCCAGACGACCTCATCTCCGGAGATGGACGGCCAGGTCTGATCTTTCTTGCCAGATGCAACAGCTGATTCGATGCCAGAGGTCATATTCTTCAAATAGATATCTGCGTCTCCATTTCTATAGTCTGCCCAAACCACTTTATCCCCTGAGATTTTGGGATAAAGCTGATCCCAATCTCCCTTTGAGATAGGCTTTTCTGCCCGTGTGAAGAAATCGAAACCAAAGATATTCCAATTGCCTCCCCGATTGTCGCTCCATACCAACAGGCTGCCGTTAGTGTTGGGATAGTCGGTTGTGAGCAAGAGCAAAGGATCAGAGTTGATATATCTCCACTTGATCTGAGTAAATCCATTGCTGTTGTCCATCCAGACAACCTTATCCTCACTCAAGATCTTTGAAGAGCCGTATGGCTTGACCCGCTCGGGATCTCCCTTTCCGTCGTTCGGCGACTGGATCAATGGCAATGTCGCAACCGGAATTTCTACACCTTTTACTAGATCATAAAGGTAGATATCCGGGTCTCCCCCGCGCTCATCAAGCCATGCAACATATCTGCCAAAGACGCAGGGAGAGCCTTGGTTGGCTGAATTGGTGACAATGGCTCGTTCTGTTTTGGTAGTCATGTTGTAGGTATAGACGTCCCAGTTGCGAACACTGCTGTCCGGAGCATTTCTGCCATCCGCCCAGACGATGGTATCCCCGTATATCCAGGCCGGGACCTGGTTCTTGGGGTCAGTACAAATCGGTATCTCGCTGTTTGTGGTCAGGTTGTATAGATATATATCCCATTTACCGGTTCGCTTATCTGCCCAGACCACATTTTTCCCATTTATTACCGGTGAGAGCTTGCCACCTTTGTTATTGGTTAATTGTCTCTGTGCACCCTTTGTGATGTCGTAGAGATATATTTGATCATCACCGGTGTCATTATTAAGCCAAACGACATAGGTGCCATCGATCATGGAATATCTATGATCAGATGAGCTTTTTGATATCTGTTTCTCCTTGCCTGCCACGAGGTCAAAGAGAAAAACGTCGAGATGGCCATTTCTCTTGTCAGTGTATATAACATAGTTGCCGCTGACATCAGGACTGCTATGATCTATTTTGTCATCAGTAATGGCCTTTTCCTTGCTTGTAGAGGTGTTGAATAGATAGACGTTGTAGTTTCCTTTGCGATTGTCCGTCCAGACGATATTATCCCCTGAAATGGAAGGATTTGTCTGGTTAAATGACCCGCCGCCTATGGACATATCGGCCAAGATCTTGAAATCATACATCCGGATATCTGGATCATCCGCACCCCTTCTATATTCCGTCCAGACTACGCCACGATCACTGATGGCCGGTTCCATTTTTATGATTCCCGGTGCCAGGGGGAAGTCGTCGCCGCTCTTGATGTCATAAAGATTTATATCGGTTCTGTTGTTGAGGTAGGCAATGAAGTTGCCATAAATCCTGGGATCAGTCTGTATGCCTGGCTTGGTAAGCGTAGTGGTTTTCTGAGTAGTAATATCCATGAAGGCTATATCTGACTCCCCAGTACGATTATCGGCCCATGCCACAATGTTACCGTATATGGAAGGAAACGACTGATCATTTGGCCCTGTGGAGATAGCTGACTCTTTGCCGCCGGCAATATCGTACAGATATACATCAAAATCGCCAGAGCGTTTATCCATCCAGACTATTTTATCACCATTAATCTTGGGCTCAATCTGCTCTCCCGTCCCGGTTGAAACAATGATCTTATCCTTGGTCGTCAGATCGTAGAGACTGATTTTATAGGTACCGTCGTGATCATCTGCCCAGACCACTCTCCCATTGCTAATGTCAGGTTGTGTCTGGTTGCCTTCATCTGCAGTTATTACTGATTCTGTTCGGTTGACTGCATCGTACATGTAAATGTCCCCGTTGCCAGCGCGCATGTCCTGCCAGACGATGCGCTCACCGGACACCGCAGGATTGATCTGGAAGAAGGGATTGATGCATACCCATTTCTCCAACCCGGTCTCCAGGTCATACATGAATATGTCGAAGTTTCCACTCCGGTTATCCGACCAGGCTACAATGTGTCCGTCTATGGCCGGCTGCATCTGCTCCGAGCCCGCCAAGATGGCTATGGGACGCTCTTTTCCATAATCCGTCCCGTAGGCAGCGCCAACATAGAGAAGTGCCGCCGTTATGATCATAATGGAGATTGCCTTGTGCATCTTATCACTCTGTGATCAAATGTTTTTTATCTCACATGGTGCTTTTGGCGAACCAATATAAGGACTTTTCTCGACGTTTGTCGAGATCCTCATCAAAAAGGTGGTCACGATCGGCTTTCTGCTAAGAGTTATTACCTTTAACTTTCGCTCAAATCAGCAACGACTATATATTCCTTGTGTCAACCCCTTGACCACACCGGGGGAACCAAGTTGAAGGATTATCTCATAATGGATGATGTCACGCTTGATAATAAAAGGGTCCTGGTAAGAGTGGACTTCAACTCTCCTATGGACCCGAACGGAAATATTCTGGATGATAAGCGCATAAGAAGCCACTTAGACACTCTACGTGCTCTGGAGGACTGCCGGGTGGTTCTCATGGCGCATCAGAGCCGGGCGGGCAAGAAAGATTATACCACGCTTGAGGCTCATGCTCGCCTGGCGACGCGGCTTCTACGTCGCGATGTCACCTACATAGATGACATATTCGGATCTCATGCTCAAAGCGCCATAAAATCGCTGATGCCGGGAGAGGTTCTTCTCTTGGAGAATACCCGCTTTTATGCCGAAGAGAACATGAACCGAAGCCCTGCCGACCATGCCAAGAGCCACATGGTGAAAAAGCTTTCACCGTTATTTGATATCTTTATAAATGACGCTTTTGCAGTCTCTCATCGCTCTCACTGCTCCGTGGTGGGCTTCACAGAGGTGTTGCCCAGCTATGCCGGGCTTCTCATGGATAAGGAGATCACGGCACTGGATAAGGGCTTGAAGGGCAATGAGCACCCAACGGTCTTCTCTTTGGGAGGTACGAAGGCGGACGATTCCATCAAGGTCACTCAAAATGTTCTAGGTCGCGGCGGGGCTGATAAGGTTCTTACCTCGGGTGTCGTGGCTACCGTCTTCATGATGGCGGCAGGCATTGATGTGGGCGAGGCCAATCGCAAGTTCGTAGAGGATCAAGAGTATCTGGACCAAATTCCCATTGCTGCAAAGCTTTTGCATGACTATCCCGGCAAGATCGTTCTGCCGGTGGATGTAGCTTTGAACCAGAACGGTGAGCGGGTGGATGTTGCCGTGAACAAGCTTCCTACAGCGTTACCTATCGCCGACATTGGCCTGGAGACCATTGTCATCTACTCCAAGTATATGAAGGAGGCTAAGGTTACCGTACTCAACGGGCCGACAGGTGTCTTCGAGCAGGAGAAGTTCCGATTGGGCACATCCGAGCTATTGAAAGC
>JAQTXY010000421.1 GCA_028688535.1 Methanothrix sp.
TTATCGCTCTCGTCCTTGAGCTGAATATCCCAGCCGGAGATAGGCGGCTCGTCCGCATCCCGTTGGCCATTGGCGTTTTTATCGTGGAACTTCAGGCCGGAGATGGCTAGCTGATTATTGCCGAAGAGATTTCCTCTGGAGGGCATGTTCGTCAGGGTTACAGTATAGTACTCCTCAGCCGGAGCAGTCCGAACCCATCCGTTCCTCTGAGCCTCATACACCCGGTAAGTTCCTGGCTGAAGATCTACGAACTCGTAGGTCCCTTCCTTGCCCGGCTCAAAGCTTGTGGCGACTGTCTGCAGGAGGTTATCGCTCTCGTCCTTGAGCTGAATATCCCAGCCGGAGATAGGCGGCTCGTCCGCGTCCCGTTGGCCATTGGCGTTCTTATCATGGAACTTCAGGCCGGAGATGGCAAGATAATTGTTTCCGAAGAGATTTCCCTCAGAGGCCGACTCCGTTAGAGTGATTTCGTAGTAATCCTCTGCAGGAGAGGTCCGAACCCAGCCGTCCTTCTGAACCTCGTAGACCCGGTAAATTCCGGGCTGAAGATCGACAAACTCGTAGCTCCCCTCCTTGCCCGCCTCCGAGCTGGTGGTGACCGTCTGCAGGAGGTTATCGCTCTCGTCTTTGAGTTGGATATCCCAGCCGGATAGAGCGGGCTCGTCCGCATCCCGTTGGCCGTTGGCATTCTTATCATGGAACTTCAGGCCGGAGATGGAGACGGGTAGATAGAACCCTGCATCCCAAATATTGTCAGACAGGCCCAGCACCATAGTAATCGGACCGGCTCGATGGGTAACCGGATCGGCATCGCTGTCCAATTCATCATCAGTTCCGGCATCTTTGCTCGTGATGCTGTAGCCATCCGGAGGGAGAAACTCCAGATAGTAGGTTCCAGGTATAGGATTTTCAAAGATGAATTCTCCTTCGTCTGTCGAGGTCTGGGTGGAGACTATGTTATCACCAGAGTCTCTCAAATTGACAGTGACGCCTTCCAGGCCCGTCTCGTCTGCATCCTGCACTCCGTTGCCGTTTTTGTCCACCCAGACGTAGTCGCCCAGGGTGTATCTGGACGTGATCTTCACCAGGTAGTCCTCCACCTCTCCGTCTGTTGCTGAGCCGTATGAAGCAAGTCCCGAAGAGCTGCAAAACCTGAGGCGGGCGTAGGTGTCGCCGGTCTTGGCATCTGCTGGAACGGAAAAGTCAAGTTTCGTCTCACCTGCGGAGAGAGACTTGTCAGATGCGATATGCTCACCGGCATCTTCAAAGTCGCCGTCGCCATTGAAATCCATCCAGGCCTGGAGGACGCCCTGAGCCGAGGCGGTAACAGTGAACGTCGAAGTCGTGCCGACGATGATATAGGAAAACACAGCCCCGTCCTCGTCCGATCCGTCGCCGTCGGCGCCGGCAGAAGGCTGGCCATCCGGCTCGCTGTCCACGCTGGAGCCTAGATAGGGACCGGTCACAAAGTGGCGTGCTCCGTCGCTGGCTCGGAGGGTCTTGAAGGTATCAGGAGCATCGCCAAAGTCCATCTCAGCCATATTTGGCGCGCCAGGCAGGGTCTCAGAGGAGAGAGAGCCGCCGAAGGTGGGATCTCCCCAGAAGCCCCAGTTATCGGAAGCGTCCGGGATACAGGAGTAGCTCAGGCCCTCTTTGCTGCTGCTGGCGGGACAATCGACGCTGTCCATCTCCACTCCGCCAGAGTTGCAGAGGATCACAGGGTCGCCATTGCCATTGCTGATTCCTCCACCTGATGAGCCACGGAGATGAACTACCAGATAGCCACCTGCCGGGATTGTTGTGCCGTCTGGAATGGTGGCCAGGATGTAAGGGCTTTCATCATCTTTTATCGTCCACTGCCCCACATTGAAGTCGGTGGTGCCAACGTTCTTCAACTCCACCCGCTCCCAGGAAGCAGTGCCGTCATTGTTGTCGTTTCCTACCGGGTTGGGATATATTTCGTTTATTATTATCTGACTCACATAGAGTCCAGCATCGACGCTCTTGCTCTGGCCGGGATCAAGCGTGATCTTGTCGCTTTGGCCCTGGCTATCCACATCGCTGTCTATGCTGTCGTCAGTGCCCTGGTCTTTGGGGCTGAAGGTCTCTCCTGAGGGCAGGGTGAACTGGACATAGTAATCGCCTAAAACCAGGTCCGAGAAGGTGTAGCTGCCATCGCTATCGGTCGTCGCGGATTTACCTGTGATGGGATTTGCGTTGCTGTCCAGGAGCTGGACCTGGACATTTGGCTCGTCAGGCTCGTCCATGTCCTGCAGGCCGTCGCCGTTCAGGTCGCGCCAGGCTTTGCCCTGCAGGGTCGCTCCCTCTGCGATAATTTGCAGGACGCTGTAGGCGGCCACATAGGTGAGACCGCCCGAATGGGCCACGCCCAAGGCTGAGTCTTGAGTATTGCATGAACCCACAATAGAGGGAGAGGACGGGTCACTGACATCGATGATCTGCAGGGCCCCGGACCCGGCACGGGACGACACATAGGCGTAGCTGCCGGAGACGGCAACGCCATTGGCTGGGGTGTTGCATGAGCCCTTAAGAAACGGGTGGATGGGATCGCTGACATCGATGATCTGCAGGCTGCTGATGTCGGCCACATAGGCGTAGCTGCCGGAGACGGCAACGTCATTGGCAATGCCTGGGGTGTCGTATGAGCCCGCGAGAGTGGGATTGTTGGGATCGCTGACATCGATGAT
>JAQTXY010000422.1 GCA_028688535.1 Methanothrix sp.
TTTTCAGTCATGGAGACAAAAATTACCGATCTCGAAGCAACAATAAAAGAAAAGGTTTCAATTGAGCCACGACTTTTCAGTCATGGAGACGGCGGCCATTTTTCGGCTTTCACAGATATCGAAAAAAAGGCGAATTTCACGCATAATGTTAACTTCTAGCAATAATTTCGGAAAGTTAACAGTTGCATAAGGCCATTTTCGATATGCGCAGACCTTTCACGCATCTCCTGGGAAACTGAACACCACCTCGATGCGTGAAAATGGGACGTTCTCCGCCCCATTAAGTCCATCCGTCTGGCCCGGACGGCCCTGAAAATCAACAGGGGCATGCTCGCCAAATCTAGTGCATCCGAGTGATGGCATTACTACTATCTAAACTTTCCCTTTTGAGTTATTTCCTGCAGCCCGCTCTGCTGGGTTGCCGCACGTGAAAAAACGCGCGAGAGAGCCCGGGCGCCCTCAACGCCGGGCAGGCTTGGATACTTGGCAGTTAATGGTTGATTGGAGCACTCGCCCTTATTACGGTTTCTTTATTCGAATACCCCGATGCTTGCATCGGGGATGGTCACGAAACTGACTTAACCTGAGAAGCATGTATTTCTTAAAATGATTGAACTTGAAAGTGCGAATCACTGTGTTTATAAAATTCGCTATCATATGGTTCTTTGCGTCAAATACAGGAAAAAATTGCTTTATGATTCCGATAAAATAGAGTTCATAAAATTCATATGTTCTGAAATTGAGCAACGATATTCAATCGTATTTGATACAATTGGCACTGATGGCGATCTTCTGCATGTTTTTGTTGGTGGTCCACCAAGATATTCACCATCAAAAATTATGCAAATTATAAAAAGCATACTTGCGAGGGAAATTTTTAAGCGATATCCTGAAATCAAGAAGCAGCTTTGGGGTGGACATTTTTGGAGCGAAGGTGGGTATGTTGGCACGGTTGGTGATGATGTAACATCAGAAATTGTTCGAGAGTATATCAATAAGCAAGGAATCAAAAATGAACCAGAAAGCCATGCTCAATTAAAGCTTATCGATTTCAGCTAAACCAGCGGCGGCACCTTGCATGCCCCGATGCTTGCATCGGGGTGCGCCGCCGCCGTTTGACTCTGGAAATTGGGGCTTGAAAAGTGTCTAAGCCATTGTCCTGCTGAAAAAAAATGTGCTGCCGGTGGCATCGGGCTTAAGCAAGTCGCTGCGGCAGCTCACTGTTAATATCCTTTATCTCCTTACGAGCGCCCCCTCTTGATTGATCTGGACATAACCCGCCGCCTGATCTTCGGCTTGAAGGCCGGTACCGCTTCTCCTTCCTTGAGACTCATCTCTCCCACCTCTTCCCTCTCGGCATTGCTTCTCTTGATCACTCGCATGCAGAAGCTGCCATATTCGTCGATCTCTATGCCGTGAATCTCTCGCTCGAAGCCTGGGAACTCGCCGTTGAACTGCTCCAGCTTCAGCAGAAATTTGATCTGAGGATTGCCTTTTTCCAGGACCTCTCCTGGCATCAGTATGGGTATTCCCGGAGGATATGGCACGAGCATATGCCCTGCAATCCGATTTTTCTGCTTTTCAATATCCGAGATCTTGACTTTCTCCGTCTGGTCCCGGACCAGCTTCTGGTAGGTCTCAGCCGATGAGTACTTGGCTGGAGGAATGACATCGCAAGCATCGTTGAGCAGCCTGGGCAAGTCATTATCTTTCATCCAGATGTGCATATTCCTGCAGAGCTGCTTCAAGGAGATCCTCGGCTGGCCGCTCGCATCTCTTCCGTACACTTCTGGGTACTTTTCCGCAAGCTCGGGAAGCACTTCCGCTACGCTGGCATCACTATCGTACAGGCGCTTGAACTCGAGCAGTGCCTCAAGCAGGGTTCCCCACTTGCCTTTGCTTGTTCCCACCGAGAAGAGCACCAGCACAGTGTAATCTCCTGTCCGGGCGATCTCAATGCGGCGGGAGTCCAGGAAGCGGGTCAGGATGGTGCCCGGAATGCCAAAGCATTTATCCATTTCACCCTTGGCATCAATGCCTGGACAGAGAATGGTAACCTTTGTGGGATCGAGCATGCAGTAGCTGTCATTGGACAGGTCTTCCTTCCTAAACCCGTGCCATTCTTCACCATTCTTAAGCGTCCAGCAGGATGACTTATTGGCCAGCAGGTCGTCAGGCGCATCCTCAAAATCATACTTGGCTACCTTCTCAGGCTGGTAGCAGCCAAAGAACCATTTCTCCTTTTCATCGCTTTCCTTGATGCGTTTGCCAACTGAGACGATAGCCTTTCTCAGGCCAATGGCATCCAGAATGGTCTCATTCATCATTGTGCGGCCAGAAGGATCATCCATCATAGAGGTGGCCACATCTATGGAAGCGATCATGGGATAGAAGGGTGATGTGGTGCCGTGCATCATGAATGCCTCATTGAATTGGTCCTTTTCCAGATTGGGCTTCAGCTTGTTGACCTTAATGTGAATCATGGATGCCATGGAAAAGGCAGGTAGCATCTTGTGCGTCGACTGAACTGCAAACAGGGTCGTACAGTCCAGCTCACGGTTCAGTCCCATGGCAAATCTGCCTTCATAGATGGGATGAAACTTTGCATAAGCATACCACGCCTCGTCGAAGTGAATCCTATGGACGCTCTTGGATAGCAGATCCACAACAGCATTGGCATCATAACAAAAACCATCGTAGGTACAG
>JAQTXY010000423.1 GCA_028688535.1 Methanothrix sp.
CCAGTGTGTGCAGATGGGCCTTACGGTGCGCCTTCCCAGAACAGACGTCCTCTACCAGAGCCGGCAGAATGTCACTGGCCAGGGATTCGTGCGATCTTACCAAGACTACAGCACCCGCCGCCCGGCTGGTCTTCTAACCAACCATGTCTACGTATCCTCTGATCAGATGCAGCTCTCTTCCCTGGCCAATGTGAAGATTCTGGCAGAGGAAGGAACACAGCTGTGCCAGCGCACGCACGGCAGCGGGGATTATGAAGATCAGGAAGATCTGCGGTTTCTTACCACCAACAAATCCATCCGCAGGGAACGGAGCGTGAAGGCAAACTACTATCCTACAAGACTTATTCTGCCGAGAAGCGGCTCACAGACGATCTCCAGTCTCTGGCACGAGGTGGCTAGAGCAAAGAACGGCATCACCAATACCTCTTTTGAAGAATCGTATCGATATTCCACAAACCTGGAAAGCGAGGGCCTTTATGATCTGGATAAAAACCAATCAAAAGTACGGATAGAGTCCGGCTTTTCAGGATTGGCTCACCTGGGGACCCTGAAGAGACCTGCGGCGGGGCGCAGAGATTACATCATTTCTGTTGAAGACTATGCCGGAGATTTTCGTCTCTCGGAGAGCATCCACGATCTGGGCCAGGGCCTGATGATAGATCGATCCGTCACCGGCCAGGGATATGTAGCCAAAGATATGCAAGGCAGGGGACAGAGGAGCTACGAGTCGGGCACAGGGTCCTATCGATTGGAAGAGAGCGGGGACACATTTTCCGGCTTCATGAGCAAGGACCTGGAGGCAACTCACCGCAGCCTCAGCCACGCCGTCACGCCCCGCACTTTTCTTAACGTCTCCCAAAAGTGGTCGGAGGGAATGCGTCTCTCAAGCCATTCCAGCCTCATTGCTGAGGAGTACAGCAGCGCCGCCCGGCTGAAGATGAAGGCTGAGGCTGCCAGCCCCAGAGAACTCCAAAGCCAGGCCAACTTTTCCGGGACTGCGACGCTGAGAGCCGCCGTAGGCAAGAATGGAAGCCTTGCGGTTGACCGCGATGAGACACTCATGGGCGACTATGAAGTCTCTCGAAGGATTAGCATCTCAAGCTGTGCCAAATACGACCGACCGCACCTTTACCTTCGCAAAGACGGCTTGCGGGCAGGGGACGTGGCGGTCTATACTATCACCATTACTAATGACGGCAACGCCACCCTTGGGCCGCTCTTCCTGCAAGATTTCTTCCCGCCAGGGGCCAGATTCATCAACGCCACATTGCAGCCCAACCTGCTTTGCAGCAACAGCGCCAACTGGACATTGCTACATCTTTCCATCGGCGATACATTGAGAATTCAGATCAACCTGGATGTGGAAAAGTGCGAGGACGATATCATCAACCGTGCCTTTGTCATGGGCAACTGCAGCCTGGGACAGGTCTTCGCGCAAAACCTGTCGGTCATCGACCGGGGATACCTGGGGTGCTGCCCGCCCCCAGAGAGGCCCACGCAGGCAGAGGAAGCCCAGGGAATAGGCTGCGCCTGCTGGGAAGAGGAGAGCGCCAACAAGACCGATTATTTGGACGCTATGCAGATGCAAATGCAGTGGGACAATGTCGGAGAAGGAGCATGCCCCTTGAACTGTGAGGCATCTAAAGAAGATTATACCCCACGTGTAAGTCTTTAATTGCCCTAAAATTCAATCGGAAGTTAGAAGTAGCAGCAGCACATAATTGTAATCATCAATGAGGTGAAATTTGTATGCAACCCAGAATTCTGAAGATCGGCGAGAAAGTAACCGGGAGATACAGGGACATGGAGATGGGCAAGAGCCGGAAATTCTTCCGGGTTAAACTGGACAACGAAGAGTTTTATTTACCAAAAGATGTGGGCAATTCCCTGCTGGCGAGCCACCTGAAGGGCAACGATAGATTCACCATCCAACGCCAGCTTGATGTCTATGAGATCCGGCCTATCCTGTCGGAGATGGAATAAATTGAACTGAAATAATTGGGCATACCCTCCTGCCCAAAATGCAGGCAGGCTAAAAACCGGCTGTTAGGCGAATGATAATGGTAGATGCCTCACTAGTTTTTATGTGGGTCTGCCTGCTTGCCAGTATCCCATAATACTAAGATCAGGAACTTGTAGCATGGCATCTTTACAGAGGCCTTCATGCTCCAGCTCCCGGTAATCTACAAACATCCAATTGGCGCAATTAATAATCATATTTTTGCTACTTGAAGATAGGAAAAGTTTTTTATTTCTCTTTTGTTTAAGGCAGTCGGAAGGAGGATTCGACATAAGAACATCATTATTATTGACAATAATAGTATTACTGTCTGCATTAGTTGCATCTGCAACTGCATCAGAGGAAGAATCGGGCATTTCCAGCGAGCAAGCCCTGCAAATGCTCATGGAGGGCAACGCGCGGTTTGTATCCGGCAATGTCATCCATCCCGACCAGACTGCTGATCGCCGCAGCGAACTCGTCTCCGGACAGCACCCCTTTGCCATCGTCGTGGGATGCTCCGACTCCAGGGTCCCCCCAGAAGTCGTCTTTGATCAGGGCCTGGGAGATATCTTTGTGATCAGAACTGCCGGGCAGGTCATGGATAAAGTCACCCTGGCCAGCATTGAATATGCAGTAGAGCACCTGAATGTGCCCTTGATCCTCGTGCTGGGCCATGATAGCTGCGGAGCAGTAACCGCC
>JAQTXY010000424.1 GCA_028688535.1 Methanothrix sp.
AGACATTCTTCATCCTCAATTGGAGGAATTCGGCGGACCCAAGCCGGTCGTCATACCGGTAGGAGCCGATCAGGATCCGCATATCAAGCTCACGCGAGACCTCGCCTACCGCATGAGAAAGTTTCTGGTGGAGCTGCGAGGCGACTACATCAGCATCCGGGGCAAAGCGGCTGACCAGGAACTGATGCAAGCAGCTGAAAAAGTTTTGAAGGATACGGGGTTAGGACGAGTTAAACGCTACGAGGAGCATATCGATCTCACAGAGATTCGAGACAGCGAGGGCCGCAGCTACGGCTCTCTCGTGGAGGCCATCGACCGGCTCATAATAAAATTGGAAATTGAGCACGGGCATTACGGCTTCATTCCTCCTGCCTCCATCTACCATCGTTTCATGACAGGCCTCACAGGAGGCAAGATGTCCTCCTCCAAGCCGGAGAGCCATATCGCTCTCACGGAAGATCCCAAAGAGGCAGGCAAGAAGATCATGAGGGCCATCACGGGTGGCAGGCAGAGCTTGGCCGAGCAAAAGAAGCTGGGAGGCGAGCCGGATAAGTGCTCCATCTACGAGTTTCTGGTCTTCCATCTCTCCCAGGATGACAAAGAACTGCTGGAGCTGGACGCAGAATGCCGCTCGGGGAGAAGGATGTGCGGAACGTGTAAAAAGGATGTGGCGGAGCGGATAGAAAAATTCCTGCGCGAGCATCAGCAGGCCCGCGAGGCGGCTAAAGAGAGACTGCCGGAGTTTGGGATAAAAGCACCTGGCTAATTGCATGGCTTTGCGGATTATAAGCAAATAAGACATCAATTGACCTCCTCATTTTTGATCGTTAGTTATTGTTGAGGCACTGAGTATTATCTTCCAAATATGTTTAATTTTTCTGCAAAATAAATAAAGACAGAGAATTAGATGTGGGAAGAATTGCAGCGGCAAGATTTGCCATGGGGGATATTGGCGCGAGAGAGTGCAAAGAAACAATTGATGCCTTAGGATATCGAGCGGACAAAACCATAGAGGTGAGCAAGTACGCCCTCTCTGTGGCGATTGCCGATGTGGAGAAAGCATATGCGGTCTGGGATAAAGCAAAGAATCAAGAAAAGACTGCTATTGAGGAATCAAAAGCAATGAACGCAAAGAGAGATGGGCAGAGTGAGACGGCGGGGATGGTTACCGACGCTGAGGAAAAACAAGAAATGGCAACAGAGCAATTAAAAATCGCTAGAGATAAGTTAGATAAAGCGATCGCAAATGTTGACAAGATGAAAAACGAGCTAATGAAAGCAAAAACTGAAGACAAAGAAGGCTGATGAAGCCGTCATGCAAGAATGAGGGTGAGCATATACACTATCCTTTCATCTTCTCCACGACACGTATCCCCTCAATCTCCGTCTCCGGATAGTTGCCTGTCTCGTCTTTCTCCAGGTACTTGACCATATCCCAGACATTGAGCAGCGCCGTTGCAACTCCGGTCAGTGCCTCCATCTCCACGCCCGTCTTTCCAACGGATGTCACAGTGACAGTTGCCCGGACTTTCCCCCCCTCAATCTCAAAGTTCACATCCAGACCGGTGATGGGAATAGGGTGGCAGAGAGGGATCAGACGGGGCGTGTCCTTGACTGCCAGGATGGCCGCTAGCCTGGCTGTTGTGAATACATCTCCCTTCTTCACCTGGCCGGATCTTATGGCCTCAACCGTAGCTTCTTGCAGCCGAATAGATCCCGCTGCGGTGGCCTTTCTGAAGACAGGAGGCTTTTCGGTGATATCCACCATTCCAGCCAGCTTCTCTTCTGCGGGCAAGTTCTCACAGCCTCATAGCCTCTGGTATCTTCTCAATCACATCAGTGGCTGCCATGCCGAAATCCTTCTCAGGATAGACCAGATCTCCGGCCCTGCCGTTGACAAAGGCAGCCGCACTCGCCGCCCGCAATGCCGAGGCCCGAGCGTAAAATGCAGCCGTAATTCCCGCCAGGACGTCGCCCGTGCCCCCCACGGTCATGCCCGGATTTCCGGTGGTATTAGCTCGCACCACCTCGCCATCAGATATCAGATCGACCTTTCCTTTGAGCAGGACCACCAGCTCCCTTTGGCGGGCAAACTCCCTGAGCGGCTTCGCCCTTTCCCTGTAGTCCAGATCGACCAGGCCAATGCCGCTGATCCTCTTGAATTCGCCGGCATGAGGAGTGACAATGCCTCTTAAGGGCAGCTCTGCTTGCAGGGCATCGGCATCGATGACCGTCTTCTCGCAGAGAGGGATGATCTCGGCCAGAGCCGCCGTCGTCTCAGCATGTCTTCCCAGTCCCATGCCCATGACCACCACATCATGCCTGGCAATCTGCTCTTTGAGAACGGGAATGTCTGCGGGGCAGAGGTGATCTGCTGATAGTTCCTGAACAATCAGGTTGGGTGAATAGCCGGAGATGGTCCTGGCGGCAGATTTAGGCGCAGCCACGGTGACGATGTCCGCACCCGCTCGCAGAGCTGCCATGGCAGAGAGTGCCGGTGCCCCGGTATACGGCCCACCGCCGATCACCAGTATCCGTCCTGAGTCTCCCTTATGACTCTCCAGGGACCTTCTTCCCATCAGCCACAGGTCGCCCGCCCCCACGAAAAACTCTGCTGCAGGCGGAATGCCGATATCTGCCACGACGACGTTGCCGGACATGTTCGGTTTTTGGCGGTGAAAGGTCACCGTAACATCAGAGC
>JAQTXY010000036.1 GCA_028688535.1 Methanothrix sp.
ACTACAGGCCGCGTTGATAGGTCCTTATGGTAGGATACTGACTATCTGTCTACCAATGACCATGAGACAACCCAAATGCGGTACAGACGCCCGCTACGAGGGTTGCTGGGCTGACTGCGGATACCCATCGGATGACGTGCCAGAGTTAGTATCGGGCGACAATATCTATCTTTTAGCGAATTTCCAGCGACAATTTAATCACTCTTTAGTCCTGAATCAGGTTCGTGAAGGGACAGCTCATCACCCTGGAGGGCATAGACGGCTCGGGAAAGGGCACAGTCGCGAAACATATTGCAGCAAGGCTGGCAGAGATGATGCCTGAGAGGAGACTAGTGCTTACCGCTGAGCCTACGACCGGGCAGGCAGGCCGGATACTGAGGGCCGAAATGGCAAAAAACTGTGAAGAAGAGTGCGAACCCTCGGTCGCAAGGCGCATGCAAGAGCTTTTTCTCTTTATGGCGGATCATGCTCACCATCTCTCTGAGACAGTCCTCCCCGCTCTGCAAACAGGTGCAATTGTCCTGTCTGATAGGTATGCCGACTCTACAGCTGCTTACCAGGGCGTAACTCTGAGAGGAAGTGTGCCCGATCCGGTTTCATGGATTCAGGAAATCTATCGACCCTGGAATTTGGTCCCCGATATTACACTGCTCTTAGTTTTAGATCCGCATATTGCCCTGCAGAGAATGCAGTCACGTCGGGGGCGGCAGAAGTTTGAGAGGCTCGAATTCCTGCGATTGGTGGATGGGAACTTCCGGCGTATAGCTGCTCTTGAGCCGGAAAGATTTGTGCAAATTGATGCCGAGAAGGATGAAAAAAATGTAGCGGATGATGCGATGGATGCAATCCTCAAGCTCATTGGCAAATAGATCGGCTCATTGCATCTATATTTTTATTGGGTAAGAGCCAATTCAATCAGCTTTTTAGCCCACTCAAGTTTTCTCTTTTTGCGCGGTGTGACGCTCTCATCTTCAAAGTCAAAACCCACCAGCTCCATACTGGCCGCGCCCAGCTCTCTGGCCAGAAATACACATCGATCGCCATCTGTAAACCCTCCGAAGTTATGTAGGCCTGGGATGGGACGGCACTGCACTGTGCCTATGATTCTCTCTAGCTTCGGAGCATATCTGATCAAGGCATCCAGGTTATCACCGTGGGCATGGACCACCACGATAGAGCCCATCAGATTGGCCTTCAAAATGGCGGGAAATGGTCCATCCAGGTCGGTAACCACAATATCCGGCACGATGTTGTGCTCTAAGAGAACGGCTGTGGCTCCATCCGCGGCCAGAAAGACCGCATTATTTTTTCGTATCTCTCTCAGTTCTTTATCAAGATTCGGAGCATTGCCGCATACGACAACCCTCTGCCCGGTTACAATTGCCTTTGCGGCATGCAGTACTGGCTCTCGCGCGCGCAGGATCTCGGCCAGGTGCTCTGCCGATTCTTCGTCTCGATCTCTCGAAAAACCGAAGTCCTGCAAGATGGCTTGGTAGATTGGCTCCCAGGTCGCGAATTGCATGAGGATGATTAACGCTGCAATGCTTAAAATCTTATGTTTGAGAAAAATGAAAAGAGAAAGGAAAATCCTCTCTCTACACTACTGGATAGGTTCTTGGGAACTCGGCTACTGTAGGTGCCTTGAAGCAGGTACAGTCAAAGACGCCCTTAGCGCCTTTAATCCCTGCATTAGTCAGATAACCTGTTGGTATGGTAAGGTATCCGCCGAAGCAGCAGGGCAGCCAATCCTCGGTCTTCATAACCAGGTGGTATGGCACCTCGAGGGTCATGTTCTTCTCGATGTGATAGGTGCCCCAGTAATCCTCATCGATCTCGATGGATGGATTCTTCCAGGCAGATTTCTTAGCTACTAGATCTAGGTACTCTTTGTCTGGGTGGTCTCCATCTGCCCAGGTGTTGAGGAAGTTCTCATTTGCCTGCAATACGCCGATATGGGCTTTGCCGTCAGTTACATCCTCCACAATCTTCATCTGCGTGTAACCGACAGATTCGAGCTCCGGGTCCCAGGTCATATTCATCTTGTCCTTGGCGACGATCTCCAGTTCCTTGTCAAGGGCATGAGCGTACTCTACCTCATGGTGCATGCTGGTGCCGGCCAGATAGTTCTTCACCCAGGTCTTCTCCTTGAGCAAAGAGCTGTAGTCCAGCGGGTTAGCTGCATAGTACCCGGTGCCGACAGCGATCTTCATGGGTGCATAAACCATGGCTACATCCTCTTTAAACTGGATGCAATCCTGTGCAAAGTCGTTGTAATCGGAGTATACATTATGCGTCGAGCGATCCAGGTTCTGGTAGGTCAGTGTGGCCTCGCTGTTCAATGAGCCGGAGCCATGAGCGTAATTCTTGACCGCAACGTTTCCTGCCTTAGCATACAGGTAAGTGACAAAGTAGCCATTTCCTTGTACGCTCTGCTCGAAATCAAAGGTCCTGTTGCTCTCCTGATATCCGTTCGGATATGTCATGGTAGCTGGCCAGGCGATATCCCTGCTTGGCGGAAACTTCGTGGGCATAACTGCCATTGAAGACCCAATAAGTACTACTAAAACCATTGCTACTAATATAGATAGTATAGCCTTCTTCAGATCAATCCCTCCATCTAAAGCGAATAACACTATTCTTTATGATCCTACAATCCGTTGGTCAACGCACCTATTTTAATCTGTTGATTGCCTTTTTATTGAGATAGAACTGAAAGTTCCTATACACAGTCCGGGTACTATGGTTGCCATTCGCAAGGTGGCTTAAGGATCTGATCCGATTAGATAATGCATAACCAAAAGGTTAATACGTAAAGGGTTTCTCGATATGTAATAGTATGTTCGCTCCTATCGATCTTATGATCAGGTCATCTTTTGGTCAAAAACATTTACAAGAGAGCCATGCTATTTGGGCAGAGAATCAAATTGGATTAACGATTATATATCTGGATTGATATCGGTCGTAAGATCTGAAAATCGAGCATGCAAGAAACCCCACCATGTATCGTGCAAGAAGAGAAGACCCATGCCACCCAAGGCATTGGGATTTCCGGGTTTATTGGTCCTAAAGTGGGACCAAACCCCAGCCGCAGGCTGGAACAGGAGGACAAACGGGGGATGCTGGCAGAACTGGAAGATAAGAGAGGCAAACTCAGACAGGAGTCCCTTGCCTTTAAGGATCGAAGAAGCCAACTGAATGCTGAAGCGAGCAAATGGGCAGCTAAGCGAAATGAGCTGAACAAGGCCACCAAAGAGTTGATAGACAAGGCCCAAGAGCTCAAGAAGCTGCGAGATGAAAATAACAAGAATGTGGCTGATTCCAAGAAGGATAGGGATGAGTACAATGAGAAGACCAACCAACTCTATGCAAGGATAGACGATATCCGCAAGAAGTATAATCTCACTGGAGAGCGCTCCATAAGGGATCTGCGTCGCGAGATAGATCACCTGGAATTCCGGCAGCAGACTGAGGTATTAAGTCCGGATAAAGAAAAGCAACTGGTTGATAAGATCGCCGCTTTGCATGCAGAGTTCCGAGGCAGAAAAGAGCAGCTTGAGAAGAATGAGGAGCTTAGAAAGCTTCTCGATGAAGCGCAAGCCATGAGAGATCAGGCTTCTGACCACCACGATCGGGTTACCAAGTTTGCGGAAATGGCTCAGGAATATCACGATCAGATGATCGCCACCTTCAAAGAAGCCGATCAGACTCGTGCTGAAGCCGATGCTGCTCACAAGGAGTTCGTGAAGGCCCAGGAGGCCGCAGATGAACAGCATAAAGAGTTCATCCGCACCCAGAGAGAGGTTCGCGACTTCGAAAAGGTCATTGTGGGCTTGAAGAAGAAGAACCGGGACATTAAGGAAGATCGCGCCAAAGAGGTTGCCAAGCGCGAGGCTGAGGATATCCTTACCCACTTCAGGCAGGGCGAGAAGCTGAATACAGTCGACCTACTAAGGCTGCAGCGTGCCGGCCTGGTTTGATTTGCTCTAAACTCAATACTTATGGGCAGAGGACCTGCCCCTCTTAGATTTTATGAATTATTGATTTTAGAACTTCTTTAGATACTTCTGTAGACCGAAATTATCGATTCTGCATGCAAGACCGTAAGCTTTTAAGCCTCCTTATCAGATCGGAATTGATGAATGAGATTCGCCTGCTCTTTGGAAAGCCGGCTATAAGAGACAAATGGCTACTCATATCAGCTATCAAGGATCTAAAGTCACGTCATGGCTGCATAGTGCAGGCCTTGGACGCAGATAAGATCGCAAGTGAGAGACACCTCCGCTTTGCCGTCCAGAAGGCGCTGGCAGCATTTTCCGAAGCGAGAAATATCGCTAAAGATGAGGGAATGGAGATCATGCGTTACGCCTCGGGTGAGAGGCAGATTGAGAGAGCCCTTTTCATGCGTGTATCGGATCGTACACAAAGAATTGCACTTGTCCTCGTTGGCTCCGGCTCTCTGCCGGACGCCTCGGAGCTATCCCGGATCATAGAGCAGGACGGACTGGGTTGTTCGTTTTGTGCGAAAGCCGTAATAGAGGCTTTTAATATCTCTTCCGAGGAGCTATGTGCCGTGGGCGAGGAAAGGATCGAAGATCTGGTCATCGAAAGGGTGGCCCTGGTGGACACATATCGTTAAACTGCAAAATTAAGGATGAGTTGTAAAATGAAAGAAGAATTCTACACCGAGAAGCGATGGCTCAATTGGATGAATAAGGTTAAGGACAGCAACTTCAAGCTTACTGAGGAGGATGATAAAAACTCAGGTGCAGTCTTCATCTATATTATGGATGATGTGGTGCTGGCCTGCCTTAAGGTAATAGCCCGGTGCGAGCGCACGGTCATAGCACCCGAAGAGGCCTTGGCAGAGATTGCGGCCATCAGATCGATCGTCTTTTCCGAGGCCGAATCTATGGGAGAAGATGCCGATTTGATGCTTGAATCACTCAAGACCTCCCTCGCGGCTGTATTCGTCTCCAGCCAGCGCTATATCATTGGAGTATTTGATCGCGAAACCCCCCTAGAAGAGATGGTGGCAAAGGCGGTTGCTGCCGAGAAAGAGGAGAACCTGGACGGCGCGTTTGATCTGCTAAGTCAGGTGGGGGCGAGAGTGATAGGCGGAGAGAGCCTTCCTGAGATTGGCGAGATACCCTACTGTATGACGGCAGAGCTCATGGATGGAATTGATGCCATATCTGCGGCAATGCTCGGCGATGATAGCTACAAAGATGATGATGGGTCAGAGGATACGGGTGGGGTTGACTAGATAGATCTGGTTATTACCTCGCATCCCTTCTCGAGAACGATAACGGTGTGCTCGGCCTGTGAGACCAGGGCACCTTCTATCTCCCAGAGCACAGGATATCTGTGCACGCAGCCAGCGCGTAGTAGCTGCATGAGCGCATATTCCGCTCTCTCGGCTTGCAGCCAGCGCCTGGCAAAGGGAAGTGTCTTGTATTCTTCGGAAATCTCTTTTAAAAGAGTTCGAGCTGCGGGAAGGCGCACCGGTCGCATGGCGGAAAAACCGTAGATCTCATTAATTTGGGCCTCACTGATCCTGCCCGAGCCGTTAGTGGCAAATGGCTCAATGGCAATGACATCTCCTTCCTTCAAGACGGCACCCTTTTCCATAGCTTTATTGGGCACAGCAGGCTCGTCATGGGCCAGATATCTGGACAGTCCGTGGCCTGTCAAGTTATATACCGGCTTGTAGCCGTAGCCGGTTATGGCCTCTTCTATAACTTTACCGATCTGGGCGGTGTCAGTGCCCGGCCCAATTATCTCTAGCGCCGCCTGCAGAGCTGCATGAGATGCTTCGACCAGTTTATCATGGCCGCTGTGGTCAATGGTAATGGCGGCATCAGCGATATAGCCGTCCACATGCACACCAACATCCAGCTTGACCATATTCTCGCCAAAACGGGCAGTATCAAGAGGCGAAGGCGTATAATGAGCTGCGTTCCTATCCAGAGATATGTTGCAGGGAAAAGCGGGCTTTGCGCCCTTTGATCTGATTGCATCCTCCACAAAATTTGCCACATCCAGCAGCGATGCGCCCAATTCCACTCGCGGCTTTGCTTCGGTCAGCACCTCAGCCAGGATCCTGCCTGCCGCCCTGTACTTCTCTAAAATTTCCGTCTCCATGGATAACACCTAAACGACGAGCTTCCTCTCGAAATGAGTGAGGTTCTCCAAGCCATTTTTCTTTACCACTACCAGGTCCTCCATGCGCACGCCTCCGATATCGGGATAGTAAAGGCCCGGTTCCACGGTTACCACATGGTTGACCTCAAGAGTCTCACCTACTTCGCTGAGCGAGGGTTTTTCATGCACATCCAGGCCCACGCCGTGCCCGGTAGAATGGGTAAAGCCCTGGCCCTCAGTCTCCGGATATCCCTGATCCCGGAAGACCTCTGCTACCCGAGAATGGACCTCCTTGCCGCAGACGCCCGACCGGACCGCCTGAAGGCCCATGGCCTGCGCCAGACAGACTGCCTCATAGATCTCCTTTACCTCGAGAGAGGCTTCGCCTCTGAGAACCGTGCGCGTCATATCGGCAAAGTAGCGTTTGCTCTTGCTGCGCGGAAAGATATCTATGACAATGGGGGCATTGGCGGCTAACGGTCCCGTCCCTCGCGCATGAGGGTCTGCCGCCTGCAGGCCGCCGGCAATAATGGTATCCATCGTCTCGCAGCCGTCCTCGAGCAGAGATACATCAATTGCACTGCGCACCTTTTCCGAGGTAAGTGGCATATCGTCGCGATAGAGCAATTCCCCTCGGGGCTCGCAGCTGCCGATTAGATGAATCGCCTGGCGCATGGCTCTCTCGCAAGCCCTCTGTGTATCGGCAATGGCGCTTAGCTCTTCCTCTGTCTTTACCTCTCGAATGCGATAGAAGGGACTCTCTAGAACAATGATCTCGAAATCCTGGATTAGATGCTGGTACAGACCTACAGGAAAGCGAAACGGCACCCCTAGACGTTTTATGTTGTGATCCCGCAAAAAATCCGCCAGCACCCAGGCATAAGCCTCTTCCCAATTTCCGCTTCTCTTCAGCTTTTCTCGAATTTTATATTGTGATGTGCTCAGACATTTGTCTGCTATTGACTCCTTCTCCGCCCGTCCCATCTCCATGGAAGAGACGAGCAGTGTGGTCATCTCCTGGACAAGAGCGGCGAATCGGTCGCCAGCCAGAAAATGAGAGAGATAGTACATGTCGGCATCACAGATACTGTCGCCGACAAAGAGAAAACCGTCCAGATTATGCCGATCTAGAAATATCTGGATTGGAGAGAACACGAATAACTACCTGTGAATGGATTTTGTCAGCTCAGAGACAAAAGAGGCGACATCTTGGCTCTTCTCCACGCCAGTTCCCGTAACAATCAGGTCTGCTCCGGCAGCTACCAGTTCAGCTGCTGCGCTGCTGCTGCGAATCCCGCCGCCTACTATTAATAGGACGTCACCCAGGAGCTTCTTGACCAGAGAAACCATGCCGGCTGGCACAGGAGAGTCTGCACCTGATCCGGCTTCGAGGTATACCAGTCTCATGCCCATGTATTTGGCAGCCAGGGCATAAGCGGCAGCCAGTTCCGGCTTTCTTCGCGGTATGAGGCGGGCATCGCCCACAAAGCCCACCGTCCCGCCCGGCTCAACTATGATATAGGCCATGGGTATGGGCTCAAGACCGTAACGCATGATCAAAGGCGCACCAAGCGCCTGGTTTTCCACGATATAAGCAGGGGTGCGAGAGTTCAGCAGGCTCATAAAGAAGACTGCATCCGCATTTTCACATAGGCCGGCTACGCTGCTGGGAAACAGAATTACAGGCAGATCCGTCTTCTCCTTGATCTCCCGCACGGTCTCATGAAGAAGAATTCCTGCCGCACCTACCGAGCCGCCTACCATGATGGCATCTGTGCCGCTTTTGGCTGCGGCCAAGGCCATAGCTCCTGCTCGCGTCGGACTCTGCGAATCCGGATCGATCAATGTGAGATGTCCGGCGCCGCGCTCGACGACTGCATCGGCCAGCAAGAGCTCGACTCTACCTCTCTCAAGCATCATTAAGCGGTCTTATTTTCCTTGGATTTCATCCTCAGTCCTTTGTAGCCGCACTTGCGGCAGCGAGTCGCTCTAACGGGATTTCGTGCGTTGCAGCTCATGCATATCTTGAGATTCAAGATTCTCTTTTCAGCTTCTGGAAATCTAGCCATAACCTTATCGCCTTTTTCTGCTCGAATATGAAACTTTCTATAATCAATTAGCGCCGGGGTTGGGATTTTCCTGATAGAGCTATCGCGCTCACTATCATTTTGAACCCAAGCGTCCCAGGAAGGGACAACAGGTCTCGAGCCTGCCGCGTATGAACTTCTGCCGACGAAAGCCGACAAAAATTGTCCGCTCTGCCACCCCGGCTCTAACAATTCTCCGTCGGACCCATGCTTTATATCTGTTGCTCCTCCCTAGTTAGCCGCAGGACCCTAAAAACAGGAGTTGTTATGTCTCTTAGAGATGATGCATTAGCATTTCATAAAGATGCCAAGGGCAAGATTGCCGTCCACAGCAAGGTCCCCTGCGCTACCGTGCGTGACCTCTCATTAGCTTATACTCCGGGCGTGGCCGAACCCTGTCGCGAGATCGAAAAGAATCCAGACGACGTTTACGAGTACACCGCTAAGGGCAATATCGTAGCCGTGGTAACTGACGGAACTGCCGTCCTGGGCCTGGGCGATATTGGGTCTCTGGCATCCATACCGGTCATGGAAGGAAAAGCCATTCTGTTCAAGAACTTCGCAGGCATAGATGCTTTTCCCATAGCTGTTGGCAGCAAGGACCCATCGGCCATCGTGGAGACAGTTGCCAGAATAGAGGGCGTCTTTGGCGGAATCAACCTGGAGGACATAAGTGCGCCGCGCTGCTTTGAGGTTGAGGAGCGTCTCAAGAAGATCCTGTCGATACCTGTATTTCACGATGATCAGCATGGCACCGCCGTAGTTGCCCTGGCGGCTCTCATCAATGCCCTCAAGGTGGTTGGCAAGACCTTCGACCAGGTGAAGGTCGCCGTGAGCGGAGCTGGCGCAGCCGGCATCGCCGTCACCAAATTTCTCTACAGCTTCGGGGTGAAGGATGCCATACTCTGCGATAGCCGGGGAGTGATCCACCAGGGCAGGTCCGACCTCAACTCTGCCAAGCAGGAGATCGCCCGCATGACCAATCCGAGAAATGTTACGGGCAGTCTGGCCGATGCAATAAAGGGCGCGGACGTCTTTCTGGGCCTGTCTGTGGCAGGCATTGTGACTCCTGCTATGGTGAGGAGCATGGCGGCTGATGCCATTGTCTTTGCCATGGCCAATCCCGTGCCCGAGATCATGCCCGACCTGGCTTTGCAAGCGGGAGCACGAGTGGTGGCCACCGGTCGATCCGATTTCCCCAATCAGGTCAATAATGTGCTGGGCTTTCCGGGAATCTTTCGCGGGGCCCTGGATGTGCGGGCATCGGACATCAATGAGGCTATGAAGATCGCAGCTTCGCAGGCCATTGCCGGACTGGTGGAGAGCATATCCGAGGTATGCATCATTCCTTCTCCCCTGGATCGAAGGGTAGTTCCCGCCGTGGCCGCAGCAGTAGCTCGCGCCGCCATAGAGACTGGCGTGGCCCGCGTTCCCCTGGACCCATCAGAGGTGGGAAGAAGGGCGGAGGCAATGGTAGCCAATCTGGGAAAAGACGCCTGCCCACCGTCTTAATTTTCTTGCCGCCTCATGACTTCTTAGAACATGGACAGGTTCCTCTGTCCTGTCCTGCGTTTTCCGTTTTTGCCCTGGCAGCAGGCCGTTCCTTGGTGCGAGCGGTCGCTGCGTAGATCTTCACCGCTTTGCCGGCGGACCAGAGAGATTCCGCATTGTTTTTGTCCCTGGCTTTGACCCTGACCTGATAGGTTCCAGCCTGGCTCCAGCTATGCGGCATTTGCGCCAGTGTTCCAGATTTTACCATCTCTGTCTGAGTGGTGCTGTCGTCACCCCAATCGAAGGTAATCTGAAGATCATCGCCATCCGGATCAATCGCGAAGGCGGCAAAGCTGTAAAGTTCTCGCACAGTACCGGTTCTGCTGCCTTGGGGTTTGTCGGGCCTGGTGGGCTGGGAATTGGCGCCTGCAACGGCGGCCAAAAGAGCTTGCGACCGCTCAGGATACTCTTGCGGATAGCTCATGTCCAGAGTCATCCAATAGAAGCCATATCCGATATCCCTATAGATGCAATCGTAGTTCATGTCCATATTCATGCGGAAGACTCCCGCCGGTCGCCCGGTGGTATTGCCCCAGCTATTGAGCATGATCCAGTAGCGGTTATTGGGATCGGTTTCATTATAGCCCACGCAGAGAACGGCATGCCCGCCTCCGTTCTGATAGTTAAACGATTTGCCGCAGGCACTGTCCGGCTGCCAGACAGAGCTCTCCGGCTCGCTTCCCCAGAATCTATAGAAATTGTCCCAGGCACTCTTATCCGGCAGATAGTAGGCGAACCAGATGCCTTTGCCCTGCAGCAGGACATTCTTGATGTTGGATATGGCCTCCTCTTTGGCCAGTTTTTGGGTGGGAATGGTATTAACAGAGATGGCCGCAAGATCGTAATGGGGCTCGGTGGATATGGTGGAGGCGGATACAAGCGAGCATGCGCCGCAACCCTGTCCTCCATCTCGATAATGAGCATTGCTGTTTGACCAGGGAACCATTATGTTCTTGGCCTGGTAAAAGTCCACCA
>JAQTXY010000425.1 GCA_028688535.1 Methanothrix sp.
GGCGGAACGATTTGGGTAGACAGCCAGCTGGGCAGGGGTTCAACATTCTATTTTACAATTGTGGCGCAGTTGGCAACCAAGATGCTAGCTCCTTCCAAGGTAGAGGACAATAAACCAAAGATCAGTCCCACGCACAACAAACCTCGCACCATGCGCATTCTGCTGGCTGAGGATAATCCGATCAACCAAATGATGATGCAAAAAATGCTAAATAAGCTAGGCTATAATGCTGATATTGCAGCTAACGGGCTTGAGGTTTTAAAATTCCTTGAAATATAACCATATGATTTGATCCTGATGGACATACAGATGCCGGAGATGGATGGTTTTCAAGCTACCAGGGAAATTCGAAAGCGCTGGGCATCTGAAGATCGACCGAAGATTATCGCCATCACTGCCTATGCCCTCGAAGGTGATCAAGAACGGTGTTTGGCAGCTGGAATGGATAATTATATCAGCAAACCCTTAAGGTTGGATAAATTGCGGTCTGTCCTGGAACCTTATGGAGCCCTTGTAGGGGAGCCGCACCTTCAGAAGACCTCATAGGCCCTGCAATTGATGGCTCTTAGACACCAACGTATTTATGTAGGGATGAGGATTTATTTGTCCAAGGAAATGGGGTGTTACTAAAATGTCTAATTCCAAGAGTCCGTTACTTGCTGTGATATTGAACCTCATCATTGCTGGTTTGGGTCACGTTTACTTGGGTTACACCAAGCGAGGAATAGTCCTGTTTCTGCTCTCGGCGCTGATCGCAATCATCAGCTCGGGATTGGGCTGGATTGTGGGAGTCATCTTATGCTCTTATGATGCCTGGCAGCTTGCGCAGCATCGGCCGGCTCCCTTCGACTTCCTGGAGAAGTATATCGACGAATAGATCCTATTTCTCTGATGGAGGGAACTGCATGCCCTTTTTTGATCAGAAATTCTTTTTATATAATGTGAATACTGAGGATTCCTATAAACCTACTGTCTTTTTAATATCGAAAATTATATATAATATTAATACTATTATATAGTATGGATTCTTTTGCCACATGGATACTTCAGGGACTTAGCCAGAAACAGGGAAAGACTCGATTATCACAGATATCGGATTTGATCGAATGGACACCAATCCGTCTAAGACTCGATGAAATGTATCACAATAAGGGTGAGAAAGGTGGAAGGCCGAACTGCGATGTTATTCTGATGTTCAAAATTCTGATACTTCAGCAGTGGTTTGGCTTGAACGATTTGGAAGTTGAGAGGCAAATCGCCGATCGCATATCATTTATGTCATTTCTTGGTTTTCCCAATCCGGCTCCGGATTCCAGGACGATATGGCTATTCAAAGAACGCATGGCAGAGACAGGAATGGACAAAGTGGTCTGGGCAGAACTTCAAAGGCAATTGGATGCTATGGGTTTGCGGGTTTTGCGCGGAACGATCCAAGATGCCACGTTTATCGAAGCAGATCATGGATCTTCAAAAAAACCACGAGGTGATGAGGCTAAGACACGTCGCAGCAGAGACGGAACATGGGCAAAGAAAGGTGATGAAACCCATTTCGGTTACAAGCTTCATCAAAAAACAGATATCGATTACACCCTAATATGCGAAATCGCTATTAGCACTGCATCGCTGCATGATAGTCAGATAGATATCTCAATTGAAGGCGAACCAATTTTGAGAGATAGAGGACATTTTGGAGCAAAGGCAAAAGGAATCGATTTTACGATGAAGCGCAGGACGACCGATAAGCCATTAGAGGAACTTGACAAGGAAAGAAATCGATTGATCAGCAAACTGAGATCCCCAGGAGAGCGCCCTCATGCGATTATCAAGAGAGTTTTTAATTCCGGATGGGTTTTGGTTACTACGATAAGAAGAGTTCGCGTAAAGATGATGGTTACTGCTTTTGCTTTTAACTTATATCAGCTCTGCACACTGAAAAAAGCGAATGTGATTTGAGCCTAGCGAACGCTGTCGAAAAATTGAGAAAAATAGAGACAAAAAGAGGAATAATCTTGTAAGTTTCCTCCAATTGCAGCAATTGTGGCTCGTTTTAAGTGAATCTATCGATTGATCATGGGTAAATAGGAATCCTCATCCATTAAAATGATCTTTGCTTGTCTCCGATGCAAAGTCCTCAAAGTTCTTTTGGTAGGCAATGCCAATAGGGGTCGATCTATACCCGTTCTCAATCTTTTCTATTACAACAGCCCTTTCTAAAAGTCCGAGGTGAAGTTCGACTGCGGCTTCATTCAATCCAAAGTTTCTCTCAATCTCTTCCTTAGACTTAATCCCTGAGCCAATATATTTCATGATTTTGCGCCTAATTGGCAACTGTAACACTTCACCTGCAAACCTGTGACCATTCGATGTCTCATACCACTTCTTATCTTCTCCAGGCGCAGATGGCTTAAAAAGATCCCATCCACTCTGGCCAGAATCGATATTCATAATAGCGGCAATTTCAAACTCATATAAATATGATTTGGTTCAAGATGGCTTTGCATGTAAAGTCGCTCTTGCGGCAAGACTTGCACCTGTCCGGATCTCACGGCCTGATGGACATACAGATGCCGGAGATGGATGGTTTTCAAGCCACCAGAGAAATTCGAAAGCGATTGGCATCTCAAGATCGACCGAAGATTATCGCCATCACGGCCTATGCGCTCGAAGGGGATCAAGAAAGGTGTTTGGCAACCGGAAT
>JAQTXY010000037.1 GCA_028688535.1 Methanothrix sp.
GATAATATGACCTCTCTTCTTCCCTTCAAGGTAAATGAGCCAATTTAGGTCACTCTACTTTAATTTGATTGGTACTTGCTCTTTTTGCCAGAGAAAGTGCATCGCCTATGATTCTATCGTGATCAAACGCCAGCGGCGGCAGGCTCGTTAAGGGAAAGACCTGGGCCGCTCTGGCATCCGATCCGGCTGACAGCTCGCCCCTGCCCCGGGCGAGAAAAGCAGCGGAGACCACATGGCCGCGGGGATCGCGGGCGGGATTTGAGTAGATGCCAACCAATCCCAATAGCTCGATGGCAAGGCCCGTCTCCTCGCGAGATTCTCTGGCTGCCGCAGCCTCAACCGTCTCGCCAACCTCTACAAATCCTCCTGGAAGAGCATAGCTGCCGGCAAAAGGTGGGTTATCTCTCTTGATGAGCACAATTCCCCCAGCATAGAGTATGACAGCGTCTACTGCCAAAAGGGGGGTTACAATTCTATTCGTACCATTCATTGCGTAAAACTATCGCAGTCGCAACCAAAAGCCTTATCTACGACTCGAGTCGGACATCTGTACGGCAAAGGTCGATGAAATGCACAATCCTTCCCTACCCTACATCCCATCGGCCTTTGGCTAATTTTTCAATAGATAGTATGAATATGAATACTGGAAAGGGCAATCTCGATATTCATGCCGTTTTATGTTCTCAAGATGGGAGGAAGCCTCATGACCTG
This sequence comes from Methanothrix sp., assembly GCA_028688535.1. Taxonomy (GTDB): domain Archaea; phylum Halobacteriota; class Methanosarcinia; order Methanotrichales; family Methanotrichaceae; genus Methanothrix. The sequence continues at coordinate 712 of JAQTXY010000037.1, forward strand.
CGCCCGATCGCTCATGAGGGTTCTCCTGGCCCTCGCGGAGGAATGCTATAGCTTCCTGGTTGTGCCGGGCGGCGGTCCCATGGCAGATCTGGTGCGAGATATCTACTCTCGCGGCGATCTCAGCCAAGAGGCCGCGCACTGGATGGCCGTCTTGGCCATGGAGCAATATGCTTATTTTCTGGCGGATGGAAATCCGGCTATTCTTACCAGGGAAATCTGCCGTCCGAAAAAGGATTGCGGCGTGCAAGTTCTCTTGCCTTACCAGGTTCTTATTGAAAATGATCGCGGTCTTCTGCATAACTGGGACTATACATCAGACGCAGTGGCAGCTCTAGTCGCCGCACAGCTATCTGCCCCTCTGATCAAGGCGACTGATGTGGATGGAGTGATGCTAGACGGAAAAGTAGTTTCAGAGGTGCCGGCAAACCGCATGCGGGGGCACAAAAGCTGCGTTGATCAGGGCACAATTGATCTTCTCTGTGGCCCACTTAAAGGAAACAACATCTGGGTGCTCAATGGCTCCGATGCGCAGCAATTTTGCATAGCCCTGAAGAGCAAAGAAGGCGGCACAATTATCAAGGGATGACAAGAAAGCAATTCGGTTTATCTATGGGAAGGTTTATACAGAGAAATACATCAACTGGGAAGAAGATAACATGAAGGAAGAGATACCAGATAAATGCATATCATGTGGCGTTGCGCTGACCGGCGTGGGTGGGACGAAGTTCCCCTGCCCCAGCTGCGGAACCGTGATTGCCAGATGTAACAAATGTAAAAAGCAGAGCAACGTTTATTCCTGTAAAGTCTGTGGCTTCTCAGGACCGTGAGGTGTAATCGATGGGAGACGCAGCAGTAAGAATGAAGGTTATGCCGGAGAGCATGGATGTAGATCTGAAAAAGCTCGCCGAGGAGATTAAGAAGGTAGTGCCATCCTTTGCCAGGCTGCATGCCATCCAGGAGGTGCCCATAGCCTTTGGATTGAAGGCCTTGATCGTCGTAACAATAATGGACGATAAGGGAGGCAGAAGCCCGGATGAGATTGAAGAAGCAGTCCGCAATCTACCTGGCGTAGAATCGGCAGAGGTGGAAGAGGTCGGACTCCTCTAAACCACTCTCTTTATTGTTGGGCTTGTAGATCAGTGGTAGATCGCCGCCTTCGCAAGGCGGAGGCCACGGGTTCGAATCCCGTCAAGTCCATGTCAGTATTTGGCATTTTTATGGATTAAAAAGTTAGGATTAAAAATCAAAAGATGGAAACCGGGCTTCATTTCGCCAGCTTGCCTCTCGAATGCCTTATGCTACGGGAGCTGCCTCGGTAGCATTTCCGGCGTCGACTACCTCAATTTGCAGAGCATTGACGAAGTTTCCAGTTCCCTCTAGAGATGATGCAGCGATGTCCACACTGTAGATGCCTGGCGGGACATTAACATTCCAGTCTTTGGAGTACTCATTGCCTGAGGCCTTAATCAGGTTGAGCTTTTCGACCTCCTTACCAGTCGAATCCTTAATGGAAGCTGTGGCCGTGAGCTGCATTTCCGCCTGATTTTGCTCCTCTGCAGAACCGTTTAAGGTAAAAGCGGCTGTGATCTTTACCATGCCTGACGAGTGTGCTAAAGCTGGAGTAGCGTTGATGCTTTTGAGAATTAATTCGGCTGTCTGAGACGGCGATTCTGTGCTTGCAGCGTCTGTTTTATCGAATTGTGACACCGTCTTTCTTACCGCTTTTGGACCGAACTCGACGGGCACATCGCTTGTTGGTTTGCCTTCAATAAAGTTGTTGACGCTCTGCGTCCAATCGCCTTCTTTCATGCAGGATGAACATTCAGCGGATGCAAGAGAAGCCAGCGCAACAATGCTCGCCAGAAATCCCATGCATATGAGAAATAATGTAAACCTTTTCATGTTTTCTCCTCGTATTCTATCTATTCGTATTTGCTAATTCAAATCAACCGGCTTTCCCGGCGCTCTTCGTATTCTATTTATATCATCCTGGCGCTTAGAAATATCTGGATAGAATATGGCCGGAGCAAAGAAAACTCTTCGGATTTTGGGGCTAGCGGATCTGCATGACCGCATCGATATGTTGGACAGACTAAGGGGTATTGATGCAGATCTCATTGTCTTTTGCGGCGATCTGCACAATGCCACCAGCAAGAATGCGGCCCGTCCTGCGGCCCTCGCTCTGGCCCGTCTGGGGCCGCCGGTGCTCATCATTCCGGGAAATATGGACCATAGAGATGTGGTGTCCGATCTATGGGAAGAAACCGGCCTGCGAATGCTTCATCGTTCCTCCTTTTGTCTTGAAGACATCGGCTTTCTGGGCATGGGAGGAATGGTGGCCAAAGATCCCCGCCGCCTGGGAGATCCTGCTCGCTACTATCATAACGATATTGAGGTTTATGAAACCCTGGCAACAGTTTATCAGAATATAATTAATGCAAGAATCAAGATCGTGGTAGTGCATCAGCCGCCTCGGGGAGCGCAAGATACTCTTTACAATGGAGAGAGCTCGGGATCGGTCAGCCTGCGCCGCTTTGTGGAGGAGTTTCAGCCAGATCTGCTGCTCTGCGGGCATATCCACGAGGCGCGCGGAATGGGCTTCATCGGTGCAACCAGGATCGTCAATGTGGGAGAGCTGCGGCAGGGATGCGCCGTGCTCATCGAGATAGGGGACAAGATATCTGTAAATTGGGTTTAGGAATGGAAGAAATTGATCGCGGTATAAGGGCGATGAAGGCCTTGCAAAAACTTGTTCCGGAAGGCGGGATGAAAAATCTGGAGAGGGTCAGGGAGGAGATGGACGAGCTGATCTCCCCGGAATTCGAGCCCTATTTCCTGGCAAATGCCGCACTGCACCTGCTGTTCGTTTGCGATAGATGCGGCCGATGCTGTCTGGAGGAGAAGGGCATTGCGGTCTCCATCGATGACTGCCGGAGGATCGCCCGGCACCTGGGGCTTAGCTTGAAGAGGTTCATGAAGGACTACACTAGGCCCCATGAGATGAAGGGTGAGCTGGTGGGATCGGCCAGGATCCTCGGCAAAAAGGAGGGCGAGCCCTGCCCATTCTTTGACTTCGGCCTGCCGGGCTGTCGCATCCATCCAGTAAAGCCGCAGGTATGCATAGCCGCACTTTACCTTTCTAAAATGAATCTGCTCATCTGCGAAGAGCAGAAGAAAATTAATGACTTTCCGATATGCTCTGCTGACGCAAAGCTTAGGGCCAGGATAGCGGATTTTAGCTTGCAGCTATACGAAGATACTAAGTCAAAGAGTGAAATTGAGATGTTATTTGATTCCACTAAGCCCGAGGTTAAGCTATTTAACCTTCTTCTCCGCTTGAAGGGCATAGAGATCTACTTCGGACATGAGAGGGCGATGCTGCTGGCAAGAAAGTTGGGGCTGGCGAGGGTTCCGGAGGATAGCGTGCTAAGTATCACGGGATTTGTCTATGTGGCGAGGCTGCAAGAAGCGAGGAGATGAGCATTTTTGGTAAGGCATAGAGCTTTTTTCATAGGCTTGGCGGTTTTTGCGGCATTATTGGCACTTTTGTATATGCAATTTAATTTTAATTTGTCATTAGATGGCTTGAGTACAAATCATACTATTGAGATGAGCAGAGGCGAATCCCAAAGCCTGAATTTGACGATAAGCGGAGGAATTGGGTTTAAGATATTGGGCGCGACACCGATTGGCAAGATATATCTGGATGCTATAATGGTACCATCAGGATTGAACGTATCGATTAATCCCAATGCGGGAAGTCCCTTTTTTCATTCGAATATCACAATTCATGTAGATGATAATGCTACTGAAGGCAGCAAGAGGATCGTTTTCAGAGGCGTTGGTTCCATGGGTTGCGCCAAGACATTAGATCTAGATTTAAGAATTGTAAAGAGAAGATATTTTGAGCTGGTTGGAGATACTACTCAAATAACAATCCAACAAAACAGAACAGGAGCTATCCCTGTGCATATAATCCGTGATCCTGATTATATCAAGCCGATTTCTCTCAAGGCGTTAGGACTTCCAAAAGGAGTTATGCCAATATTAGATCCTGCTTGTTCGCTGCCTGGTACAACTTTGTCGAGATTGCAGCTTAAAATCACTCCAGAAGCCAGGGTTGGTACGTATAATCTTTCGGTACTTGGAACGGGTGCAGACAACAAGACTGCTTATTGTAACCTGAGTCTGAAAATCAAGCCTGATATGTATTTCACTATTTCGGCCAATCCATCCATAATAAAAATTAGTAAAGGAAATGATTCACTAATCTCAATTGATTTAATAAGTGTAAACAATTATACCGGAAAAGTAAAACTCAGCGTACTAAAATATCCAAAAAATATCATTACTGCAAGTTTAGATGAACCAATTGCGGATCTTTCATTATCTTCTCCTAGAGATAAATTAAATCTTAAATTGCACATAAGTGATGATGCCATCCCTGGAAATTCATATTATGTAGTAGTCAATGGGCTCGGGCAAGAAGGAAGTTCAACAAATTGCTCGATAATGGTGATAATTGAAGGCTCAAGTGGATCTTTCAAGATAGAGCCGCAATTTAGAAGCTTGCAACTGAAGCCGGGAGAGACCAAGGATTCAGAGATAATAATCGAGGGCAACAATGGATATGAAGGAACAATCACACTGAGTGTAAGTGATGTACCAGGTATTACTTCGAATATAGATCCAGAAGTATTGCTTATTGATGGTCAAAATAACATTGCCCGTTCAGAATTGAGTGTCCATGCGCAAGTCGAATATAACTCAGTAATCACATCAGATATGATCATCCGTGGAACTGATGCGAAACTAAATAGTGATGAATGCAAAATAGCGATTTCGATTTGGACTGAACCATCAGTTATTGAACCACCAGTCATGAAACCACCGGTTATTAAGCCAGCAATTGCTCAAGAAATCACTCCTGAAAATGAGATGCCATCCCTAAAAAATATAAGTCCTATGGTAAACCCAATATATTCGGATCAAATCGTAAAATTCTTAGCTGAAGCAAGAGACCCTGAGAGTGATCCTCTCAATTACAGGTTTATGTTAAATGGCCAGATAATCAGAGACTGGTCGGAAAAAAATACTGCAGAAATTTCAATAAAGGCTGGTGAGAACGAAATAGAAGTCCAGGTTATTGATGGGTTACATAATGGAAGAGATATGTATGACGATAGTAAAATTATAAAAATTACCGCTTACCCAGAAGTACCGACAGATCCATCCTATGAATATACAACAAGTGATGAATTTTTTAAAGAAATTGTAGGAAAGGATTTCAAATATAATAATATACCAATTGAAGGCACCAGCGCAAAAGATAGATGGTATCGAAATGATCCAAGCTCAGCAAACTATATGGGTGAATATGAGATTAGAAAAGAACTGTTTTATAGCAAAAGTGATTATACAATAAAACTGGTTCTGGATAATATGTCCAAGCCAATTGATGTCATATTTGTGCAGGATTCGAATATCGTCTCTGAAGTGCCAAGCGGTTTCGTGGAGCAAGCAATGCGCAAGCTGTCCAATCTCTAGGAAGACCCCTCTTTAAGTTGCATTATTCTCAAATTGGGGAGAGGCTTTCCACTAATATCGGTTTCGATCTTCGCATTCCCTGATCTAATGATACCTCAGCAGCGCACCTACTCCCCCCACCGCCTCCAGAAATTCATCGCCATCCACTATTTTCACTTTAGCACCTGTCCGTTCAGCCTGCTCGTAAAGCCTCTCCAGGCTCAAGGCCTGCATCTGCCCGCCGCAAGTGGGACAGCTTTCGCCCACCTCATGGGTGAAGTGGCACTTTTTGCATATCATCGAAGGCACTGCAAAGCCGCTGGAGAGAAGTAGATGATCGACTCGACCTTCCTCTAGTGCTTTGCTCACCTCGGCCAAGCCATAGGCCGCGCCCCCTCCTTTGATCACTGCTTCTTTCAGCCTCTCTGCCAGTTGAAGTTCTGTGGATCTCTCTTCTCCGGCCACAACCCTTCCCAGCTTCACCAGATCCCCTCCATGCGTTTGCATGGAGATGTCAACGACTCCCAGGAGCTTCTCCTTCCAAACAATAGGCAGCATCTCTACAAGCTGGCCTTTGGCTTCCCCCGGACCCGCTACTACTAGCCCTTTGATCCCACCAAGATCAAGCCGGCCATGCAGATCCTCCACTACCGCGGTGAGGAAGGACTTTATCGCGCCGCTGCGAAGGCGGTTGTAGCGCATCTGGCTCCAGCCGCCCTTCTTGTGCTTGTTCATGAGATCTATCGACAATTTTTTCTTCTCCACCAGGATGTCGGAGCGGATCAAAAATAGCCTTGCTTCTTGAGAGTCGATCAGCAGCAGAGCATAATCCTGGTAATCGTCCTTAAGCCTGGCCAGAGGCAGGAGGAAAGGAGAGCTATCCAACACCACCATGGGCTGCAACGATACACTTAACCTGAAGACTTTCAGAAAGCCCCCGCCAGCAGAGGCGAAGATCACCCGCCCCTTCTCGCCACCTATGGATGGGGCAGCGAGTTGGGGCTCGATCATATCTATGGTCTTCACAAAGGCTTCCCGTAGATCTGCGGGTAGGGCTCTCTTCATGGCCTTTAGCTTGGAATGCACAAGCAGACTATCATCTCTGTTATTCGCAACAAGATAAATGGAAAGAAAGAGATCCGTCTTATCTTCAGTCTCGGCCAAGGCCCGCAGGTCGATATCCGAGATGGACGTAAGGCGGTGAGGGTCATTTGCTTTTTCTAGCGACTGCATAAGAAATATCGTACTCTTATCACAGAAATAGATATCTTATCTACACAAGGTTTATTTGCCATCAGGCGAAGCACACGTCTATCATATTATGAGGAATGCTATGCGACTTTCCATGGATTTAGAGCTACAGGATGTACCAGGTCAGCTTCTCCTGGCTTTGCAGCCTTTCAGGGACAATAAGGCCAATATCATCAGCGTGGTTCATCACAGGGATAGAAAGACACCTCGCGGCATGATCCCGGTTCGCTTCGTTGTGGAGATGGACCGCAGCAAGATCGAATCCGTCAACGCCAAGCTTAAGGAGTGCGGCATCTCCGTGGTGCGAGCAGGCGAAGACCGCCTCATTGAGGCAGTCTCTGTGGTGCTGGTTGGCCATGTGCTACACAGCGATCTGGGAGATACCGTAAACCGCATCGACTCTACCGGCTTTGCTGAGGTCATGGACGTTTCTTTGACCATGACCGGTGTGGACGAGCCGTCTTCCGCCTATCTCAAGATTCGGGCCACCGGCAAGGCTGAGATTCAGAAGGCATTGGCCATCCTGCGCGAAGTAGGCGTCGAGAAGAAGTTGCTTGTAATTGAGCCGATAGAAGCGGAGGCGGTTTGAATATGAGGGACATTAAAGTTTCCCTGGTGGGCTACGGCATTGTCGGCCATGGCGTGGTCGATGTTCTCACTCGCAAGAAGAAGATGCTTAAGGATATGGGTTTGAATCTCAAGCTGATCAGCGTCACCGATCACACCGGTACCGTAATGGCGGAAGATGGCGTGGATGCTGATAGGATCTTGGGAGAGAAGACGCTGGCTAATGTGGCTACCACCAGCATGAAGGGCAAAGAGGCCATCTCCGCCATAGACTCCGACCTGGTGATAGAGGTCACTCCGACTAATATCGTGCACGGCCAACCTGGCCTTGGCCACATGGAAGCAGCTCTCTCCAGCGGCAAGCACGTCGTCACCTCCAACAAAGGACCACTGGTGGTCTCCTACAGCCGTCTGAAGAAGCTGGCTGAGGACAACGGTGTGATGATGAAGTTTGAAGCCACCGTGGGCGGCACAATGCCACTCATCAGCCTGGTGGAACGCACCCTGGTGGGGAACACCATCTTCGGCATCCGGGGAATATTCAACGGCACCTGCAACTATATCCTCACCCGCATGACTGAGGAGGGCATACCCTACACTCATGCTCTGAGCGAGGCCCAGGATATGGGAATCGCCGAGGCCGATCCGAGCTACGATGTAGAGGGCGTGGACACAGCAGGAAAGGTAGTCATCCTGGCCAATTCGCTCTTCGATATGAACATCAAGTACAGCGATGTGGATGTGACCGGCATTACAGGCGTTACACCCGAGGCCCTGGCCCTGGCCAAGAAGCGCGGTTACGCCATCAAACTCATCGGTGATGTGCCCGCCCTCACTGTGCGGCCCACTCTGGTGCCGCTAGGTAGCCCCATAGCGGTATCTGGAACTCTGAATTCGGCAGCTATTTACACCGATCTATCTGGAACCATAACCGTAACTGGCCTTGGTGCCGGCTCCATCGAGACTGCTTCCGCCATTCTGACCGATATCATCAGCATCTACCGGACGAAACAGATCGACGCCATATTCTAAATGACCAGCTTTCTTGCCTTTGCACAGCTCTGCCAGAAGGTTGAGGCCTTATCCAGCTCCCTGGAGAAGATCGACCTAGTCGCAGCATTCCTTTCAGGCCTGGATGAGGCAGAACTCTCGGTGGCTTGTAGCTATGTCATGGGTATGCTCTTCCCCCCCAGCATGAATCTGGTAATGGGCGTGGGGCCCAGCATCCTCTACGAGTCCCTGGAGAAAGCATGTGGCTGCCCGGCCGAGCAGATCTCACAGATGCTTCGCGCTACCGGTGACCCGGGACTGGTTGCCGCCGGCGTTGTAGAGAAAAGAAGGCCGCTTGGCTTTGCCGCGTTCCAGGAAGCAGAGCCACTCACCATTGCCGACGTTTACGAGAGGTTTGTGGCAATAGCTCATGCTTCCGGCAAGAAAAGTCAGGACACTAAAGTCAAAAACCTGCAATTTTTATTCAGCTTGGCGGGCCCTCTGGAGGCCAGGTATATCGCCCGCCTGGCCATTGAGGACATGAGGATCGGCATTGGTGAAGGGAGCATGCGAGATGCTGTCGCCCGGGCATTTTCTAAAAGCGGCATTGATGCGGAGACGGTGGAGCGGGCCTATAACCTCACTAACGATATGGGCTTGGTGGCTGTGAATGCCAGGCGCGGCACTCTGGCAAAGCTATCAGTCATGATCAATCACCCCATCAAGATGATGCTGGCACAGCTCGGCGAGAGCATTGCATCGGCCTTGGGAGAGATCGGCACTGCTGCTATCGAATGGAAGTATGATGGCGCTCGGGTGCAGATCCATAAAGATGGAGATCATGTAGTAGTATTCTCCCGGCGCTTGGAGAATGTGACTGCCTCTCTGCCGGAGATAGTCTCGGCTGCAAGGCAGATAGCTGCCAAGAGCGCCATACTGGATGGAGAAGCAGTGGCCATCGGCAAAGATGGCCGGCCTATGGCCTTCCAGGATATCTTGAAACGGTTTCGCAGAAAATATAATGTCGAAAAGCTTGCCGCCCAGATTCCCTTGCGCCTTTTCCTCTTCGATTTGATCTATCTGGACGGCAGGAGCGTAACAGATCTGCCCCTTAGCGAAAGAAGAGCACTGCTGGAGGAGACCACCAGACAGAATCCCACCAGTTCCCTTCTACTGGCAGATCAGGTCCTCACCAGCAGTGTTGAGACTGCAGAGGAGATCTACCGCCAGGCTCTGGCTGCTGGCCATGAAGGGCTCATCTTAAAGAATCCTGCCTCCGTCTACGCTCCAGGAAAGAGGGGCAAGAACTGGCTGAAGATCAAGCCGGTTATGGAGACCTTGGACCTGGTGGTAATAGGCGCAAAATGGGGTGAAGGCCGCAGAGCGAGCCTGCTCGGCTCCTACCGGCTGGGATGCCAGGACACTGCCAGCGGCAATCTTTTAGATATGGGCTTTGTGGCCACGGGATTTTCGGATGAGTCTCTCACGGAACTCACGGAGATGTTCCGGGAGCTGATTATTCTGGAGAAGGGCATGGAGGTGGAGATCAAGCCGGCTGTGATCTTCGAGGTGGCTTACGAGGAGATACAGCATAGTCCCAACTACTCTTCAGGATATGCGCTGCGTTTTCCCAGGATGGTTGCCGTAAGGTACGATAAATCTCTGGAAGAGGCAGACAGCCTGG
>JAQTXY010000426.1 GCA_028688535.1 Methanothrix sp.
ATCTGCCGTTCCTCTTTCCCGAATTGCGATTCGTTCGAGCCATACGCCTCTTCCGTTTGTTCAGAATCCTGAAGATGGTTAGATACTCCGATGCTCTCAAGACATTTGCAGAAGTTCTGAACCTCAAGAAGGAAGAGCTGGGTGTGACATTCTTTGCCACTTTGATTCTGCTGGTTGTAGCATCCAGCATGGTCTACGAAGCAGAGAATGAGGTTCAGCCGGAGGCTTTTGCCAACATTCCCGATGCCATGTGGTGGGGGGTGGTCACCCTGACCACTGTAGGCTACGGAGATATCTATCCGGTGACGCCAATTGGAAAATTTATCGGCTCATTTGTAGTAATATCGGGAATCGGCCTGTTTGCTCTTCCGGCAGGTATTCTGGCCTCGGGATTCAACGAGGTGCTGCAGAGAAGAAAAGAGAAGCACCGGAAGAAGATGATCTGCCCGCACTGCCACAGATACATAGGCGATTATGTTATGATGAAGGAAGAAGAAGATGATGCGTAACTGTGATCAACTCCTAAGGTGAGAGCATGAAGGCTTCTGAAGAGATTGTGAAGATCAAGCTGGGAGAAGAGTTTAGGATCTGTCCGCAATGCGGCTATGAGCTGGGCTTTCATAGCTCTTTTCTGCGAAGTGAGGGAGGCTATCGGATCATCCTCATCTGCCCGGAGTGCGGGGCGAGATACGATGTGGGATGGCGAATGTGAAGACATTGATATACTTGCATTGCATTGTAATACAAGGTGATTGAGATCTCCACATCCGTATCGATTCGGCTTCCAGACGACATGGCAGATAGCCTGAAGAGCCTCTCCGAAACAATAGATCGTTCCAAGGCGTATATCATCAAGAAAGCATTGCAGGCATATCTTGAGGATTATTCAGATTACCTGATTGCCCAGGAACGATTGAACGATAAAAACGACAGAGTGGTATCTAGCGAAGAGATGAGGGTACTTCTTGGCCTGCGTGATTGAGTACAAATCATCTGTGGCCCACGACCTGAAGAATCTGGACAAGGCAATTGCCAAAAGAGTAATCAAAGAGCTGGAAGAGGAGTTGTCAAGTAACCCGGACTGCGGAGAGGCGCTCACCGGGCAGTTCAAAGGGCTGTTCAAGCTGCGCATTGGAGACTATCGGGTCGTCTATTCCAAGAAACAGGTCGGTGTATTGGTATTGCGAATTAGGAATCGCAGCAAGGCGTATAGATAGTGAAATAGTAGCGGCACACCCACGCAGCAATCTGTGGGGCATCCAAGGCGCCGCCGCATGAAAGTGGTAGGAATGAATCGTCATGAAAAAAAGAGATCGGACCACGCGAGAACTGCCTCCCATTGATGATATAATCCTGAATTACGAGCAGATGTTTGCGGATGCCGATAATCCGTCGACCCTTGTAGTGCAAGGAACCATTTTCGGCAGAAAAGGACGCTTCGAAGATGCAATGAATTACTTCGACAAGGCCATAGATATTGACCCAAATTTTTTAGATGCCTGGTTTAACAAAGGAGTCGTCCTCATCAACAAAGGTGACGATCCTGGTGCCCTGGAGTGCTTCCGGAAAGCGGCTTTGCTGGAGCCTGACAATGGCGATGCTTGGCTCAAGATGGGCGCCATCTGCAGAAGAATGGAAAACTACGAGAAAGCTCTTGAGTACCTGGACAAATGCCTGGAGCAAGAGCCCAAAAATATCTCAGCCCTGATAGAGAAAATGGAGATATTCATTGATCATCTGGGTGACAAGGAAAAAGCTCTGCAGGCGATCGATAGGGCTCTGGAGATCAACCGGGATCAGAGTTATTTCCTGGTACGCAAAGGAGAGATCCTGTCCTCTCTGGGCAATCATGACTTGGCACTTCCCTGCTTCGAAGAAGCACTGCAAATAGACCCAGACGCTGCGTTGGCCTGGCACGGCAAAGGGATGATTCTCTTCAATCAGGGTCTTTATGAGGATGCTCTGCAGTGCTTTGATAATGCTCTGAAAAATAACCACCAATATTATGAAGCCGCTCTCGCCAAAGGCTTTACACTCATCGCCCTGCAAAGATATCATCAGGCTCTAACTGATTTCAAGTTTTTTACACGCACTTTCTCCGAATCATTCGACTTATCCTTAGGCAAGGGCCTGGCTCAGATGGGCCTACGAAGATATCCTGAGGCACTCAAATTCCTCGAACGAGCCATACGCTTGCGTCCCAATAATGCTAGCGTCTGGCACGAGAAAGGAAGGCTGCTCCAGAAAATGGGCCAGGAGGAAGAAGCAAGAGCGGCCTATGCAGAGGGCATCAGGCTGAAGCATGCAGGGGAGATGGAATGCCCATTTTGGACCTACAATCTGGCTGAATCGTTGAACCGATAGTCACATATCTGGTTTTTCAAGAGAATCTCAGGAGAAATGTTATGGACAACAAATTAAAAAAGCTGGCAGAGAGTGTAAAAACCTTCGCGCCCCAGATGCTGGAGCCTCCCTACAGCGGTATTCCCTCCTTTTTCGGGGCGCCGTACCGGCAGGAGATTGCTGACCTGGACATTGCCCTGGTGGGCGTGCCCTTCGACCTGGGCGTGACCAACCGCAGCGGCGCGCGCCTGGGCCCGCGGGAGATTCGAAACCAGTCCCGGCTGGTGGGTATCTACAACCACTACAGCCGCATGTCGCCCTTCTTCGACTGCCGGATAGCGGACGCTG
>JAQTXY010000427.1 GCA_028688535.1 Methanothrix sp.
GCTCCACAGGCTGCCATTATTGCCGCTTGCTGTCGTCTGCTTCGTATCACTGGATTTTATGGTGCTGATCATCTTCTTACCGAAATCCCCGCCCACACTCTGGAAACGGCTTGTGTCCTGAGCTAAGCCACCCGCAGCCAGTAGGCATACTACCAGCACTACTACTGCCAATGCAGTCTTCATACCAAACCCCACGAACAAAAAATGGCTGAGGAGAAATAAAAGCCTTTCGCAAGCTTCATTCTTAATGCTTTTCGTGCTACGCTTAAAAAAGATATTTATATAAGTTGAGGTACGGTAATCTAAAATTATTGATGGAGGGGGCAAATAATAATGGCTTTACATTATGTATCATTGCGTCTAATTCTAATTCTCTTGATCATGCTTCCTGGAATGGCTTCCTCAGATAGCTGGTTTGGCTATGTGAAGACAACAGAAGATACATGGAGTATTTACAGACAAGGTAATAATATGAGCTTCGAGTCAGACCAACAAATCGAGGGAAAGATCAAGCCATTTGAAGGCCCGCGAGGCAGAATCTTAAGCCCTTATTGTTCTCATTTCCAGGACATGAACCTCATTGATGTTAGGCTCAATGAGAGAACCGGTGCCACGGAGGGTAATTACAGCTCAGAAGAACATATAGATGCCTGGGCACAAATTAGAATACCCGTAGGATTAGATATAGCCAAATCCACTTATTCGGATACGTATTTTATCAAATTTATTGAAAGGTGGCAGGCAAATATATCCGCCAGCCAGAAGCTGGAATATTCCGGAAAAAGCATTAATAATCGAGACTTTTCGGGTAACAATTTTGAATTTGTGGGAACTAATCTGCTATTTAACAAGAACCTATCGAAGGACAGGATTATCAAGATGAAACTGGACAGGATGAATGCTACAGTTCTAGCCACGGATGATGATATAATTCAAATCGATCGAAAGCCTACCAGGGATTTGAATTATCAGATCTCGACAAGCACAACTGGAATAGCAGACCTGAGGTATCAACAATCGGGATCTGAATTTGAGCGAGTTCCATCAACCAGTTACGAGATTCTCAATAGTGGAGAGGAGAGATACTATGGAGCCTTCAATATAACTAAGAAAATCTGCATAAAATCTCGGTTCCCTGATTCAAAGGAATCTGACCAATGGCTGCCCTGCTGCTATCAGGGCTGGAAGGATATGAATATACTTGATAGAAGAACGCTGAATGCTGAAGAGATTTTCAGTTGCGCATGCTCTGGTGTGCAGGGTGAGATTCAATGAAGTTTATATTGATACTGGCTTTGATCTTTATTGCTCAGGGAGTTGATGCAATAGAGGTTGGACTGATACAAGAGAGCGGCCAGATACAGAACACTTATATATACAATAGTGCATTTTGTTCACCGCCACCTGATTGCGAAGAAGGCTATTTTACAGAATCTGATGAATCGGATGGCATCTATCTTTGTGATTCATCATTCCTTGATATAATCAAGCTTGAACCCCAGGAATGTGCTTATGGATATTGTTATTATGAGTATGATGACGATTGGATTTTGTGTGATTCGGAGAGCTGTTACCTTCCTTGTGGTATGATAATCTATTCTGATCAGCTCCTGCCTCGAAGCGAACAGGCTGAATGTCCTCCTCTGCCGGAACCAATGGTCGTCGTCCCAAGATTGGGCTCGGTCACCTTCAAGCCGCCTGAACCAGAGAGCCTCATTTCCACATCTCAATGGGGTGAAGTTCCGGCCAATCAGATACTGGTGGTCACAAGGAAAGGCTGCAGCCACTGCATTGTGCAAGAGCTTGCGGACCGCCTAGGAGCTAAAGTAGTGGGATATATTGATTTCATAAGTCTGTACCAGTTAGAAACCACTGGCAGGAATGAAGAAGACTTAAGAGATGCTCTATCTGTTGCAAATAGCGATCCGGAAATACTGCTGGCATTTCCTCATCAGGAGATATTCCTGGATAATTCTCCATTGGACGATCCCATTTATTCAAAAGACAGAAGTAGAAGCTATCAGATAGTTGGTGTACAGCAATCTTGGGATGCGATCAATTCCTCAGGGCTTCCTCTCTCTCTAGCTAAGATCGGAGTAATCGATGATGGACTTTATAAAGGGTATGGAGAATTCGATGGTGTAGTTCGAATCAATACCAAAAGCAATGGCTCATTGCTAAAGAAACCGTCATCTGATTATCCGATAGCAGGCAGTCATGGAACAGGAATCATGAACATCCTGGCGGCTGATCCGGATAATGGCGGCTTGGTTGGAATCGCCTCAGAGCCGCTCAGAGACAGCCTTAGTGTTACCATGATCAATATGCAATCTCCAATTTATACCAAATCCGGGGACGCTTGGTACATGGGCTACATGCTTGCCCTCAGCCAGGCAGGCATAGGGTCTGATATACTGAGCTTCTCCTGGGGGAACAGCGAGGCTGACCCGGAGGCTGCCATGCTGTCCGAGGAATTCTTCAAAGAATGGGCAGATGCATATCCGGATCATCTCTTTGTATGTTCAGCCGGAAATGATGGAAAAGCCCTTGACGGATCGCGTCGTTTTCCTTATGCATATAATTTGCCAAACGTTATAATTGTAGGCTGCATAAATAACGATGGAACCATCCAAAAAGATAGCAACCGGATTAGTGACAACTTCGAAGTGACAGTCGAGATCGGAAGAG
>JAQTXY010000038.1 GCA_028688535.1 Methanothrix sp.
ACCCAGGCCGCTTCGTCCTCCAGGAGGAGCGTTACTGCCGATTTTCCGCGGGAGGTCTTGGCTGAGCCGGGTCTGGCAATGAATCTGTTTCCATTGGCAAACCTCACGGCAAGCTTTGTGTCACTATCCATATAGTCCGAGGAGAGCTCCACCGCCTGCCGGAACTCATCAAACTTCATCATCAGCTCGCCGCTCTGATCCTGGCTGGGTGCTATGGCCATGCCAAAAGACGGGCGGCGGTAAATGGACTCATGCAGGCCCAGGGCGGCGCAGATGGTGGACTTGCCGGACTGGCGAGAGCAGTTAAGAATAATGCGCTGGGCTCGGCTTCGTAGAAGGTCTGCTTGCCAGGGGTCCGGCTTAATCCCCAGGACTTCCTTTATCCAGATTGCCGGGTCCAAGGCGTATAGAAGGTCGTCTCGCTTTTTCCAGGGCAGCGATAATTTTCTTTTTCGTCTCTTGATCATCTTCTACCGCCTTGAGAATTGCAAGCCTAGTTTCCTCCCACTCCTCCATTGCATCAGCCATTCGGCTCTCCGCATCATCCCCGGAAAGCTCCAGCTCCAATTTAGCGCAATCAAAGAGCATACGAGTGCCAATAGGCCAGTAGATTGATGCAGAGCCGAGGGTGAGTGCATGCATCGTCCCATCAGAAACGGCGAACGGATCGCCTAAAGACACATCCAGGAGCTGCTTAGCCCGGAGCTTGCCTAAATTGACCACATCGAGCGTATTGACGATCTCATCTTTTGCTTTGTTTCTTGCATCGTCATGCCTCTGTGCTCGGACTTCTTTGGCCTCATCTACCAGGTCCCGCAGGTCCCACACGGCTGCTTTGTAGCGGTTGATCGTTGAATAAAGTCCAGGTTGGCCCAATTCTCTTGCTATCGTTCTGGGGCTCTTTTTATCACCAAATCCCTTTTCGATCAGGTCAATAAATGGGGCCAATGTTCCGAATGCCATAAAGTAGTCCTGATGCAGATTTGATGCAGTGATGCAAAGCAATTCGAGATGCAGTAGTCCAATGATGCAAAATGATGCAGTGATGCAAAATGATGCAAAGTTAAGGAGAATCCCTTTTTTTAGCATCCTCGATGATATGCTGTTCCAAGCGAATCAAAAAGTTAATGAGCTTCCGGATGGCCTTTACTTGCCGAACTACCTTAGCCGGAATCGCTGCATTCCGCTCGCAATCTTTGTTGCAATCTTGCTCAGTCCTTTGCATCATCCGGTACAGGTCCGTGTCCCATCTCCGTGAACCAACAAATTGGATCAACACCTTTTCCTTGCTTCTTTGACCAGGCTATGAATCCCTGCCTGGTAAGCCAAAGCTGAGTAGTCGTTCTGTAAAGCCTCTCCTGGCCTGCTGGTTTCCTTGTTCCGCAAGGTATTACTCGCTCTACAAGATCCTGCACTATGCACTCTACTGCCTGGGCTCCGGTTGGAGATGCTCCGCAGCAGCCGAATCCTTCATCTTCATTAGCCATGTGTTAATTCTCCTTAATCTGGGCCCCTCGTCATGCCGGCATACCTGGCCAGGAACTTGATTTGGTTCAGGTCTAGCTTTCGGCTTGCAATTTCAGGAGGCAGAGGATACTGCTGAGTGGGCATGCTCTGCCTTTTCCTCTTCAGCCGGGCTTCAGCTTTGCTTTTAGCAGTTGATGGGTTTATGCTCCCACCGCTACGGTAGAATTGAGCTTGAACTTGCCGAAGTGCCACAAGCTGGAGATCTCCACGGGCCGGCTAAACTTACCTGGTGTAAGAACCTTCTCCCGAACCTTACCGTCTCCAGAGGCGGAGAAGAATGTAGTTCTGGTCAAATTCTCTCCGTCTAAGGATGACAAGATTTTAGCCGTGGCGTTTAGATCCGAAGAATTACGGATCCGCAAAGAATGCTCTTTTGTGACTACGTAGTAACTACTCAGATTACTGGCTTTTAGTCCATGGAAGTTCTGAGCTGGTGTTAAGATCTGGCCGTAGTAGATGGACTCTGCACCCCTAGTAAGAACTCCGCCTTTTACTCCGTTGTAGTCTGTCTGAGTCTGAAGGTCTCCATCCCCCGTGAAATCTTCTCGAAACTCTATTGTGCATTGGCCAGGGCTGAAATGCAGATAGAGGATGCAAATCGTGATTAGCAATAGTTTCGAATAAGGATACAATTATTACTCCTCCTCTCCCCCACCTCGCTGGTGAGAATTTTCATGAAGAGATGTCTTATCCCTTCACATGTTTCAGCAAGCCCCACAACATATCTTGCAAAGTCCTTATGGCTCCGTAGTCCTTGGCCATTGCCAGAACATTAGAGATCTCCTCGGATGATACCTGGTCATCATCTGTTACCTCATCGAGGGCAGAGACGCCCATAGCCACGCACTTTAAGCCTTTCTTGAATGCGGCCCACGCATTCGGGTTTGCAGCCTTTAAAGAGACTATTCCTGCGGTTAACAGTTTAGAACCTGCGTCTTCTATCATTCCGGTCATCGATCTTTTCTCCTGATTGGGTATTTCCAGGACTCTTGCGTCCTGGGACGTTCATGCTCGATCTGCCGGCAAACGGCAGCTTTTAAAAGCAAGACCGCCCAGAGGGAAAACAGAGGCCCTGCAAAGAAGGCGGCATGTTTCCCAAAGGGCGGTCATTTCCGGGCTGAGGTCGGGCAGAAAAAAGGGAGCGGATTTTTCTAATTGAGGAAATATGCAGGAATATGCACCAACCCGGCCCCAGCTATCCGGTGATTGACGTGAATTGACGTATTGGAGGCCAAGACAGAGGATAGCTCCTATCCTCGTCTGACTTTTGGCTGAATTTAAAGAAGTTATGTCCTGATACAAACCCCAGGCCGGGATTAAAAGCCTGGACGAGTTAACCTCCTGGAACAGCGCAGTCCCAAACACTATAAGAATGAAGCTTTTCTAGCGCGCAAACCCATGCTTTACGAGTAGGAAAATATGCTTATAAAATTCTGCTGAATTTAATTTGTAAGATAATCGCTACGAAGAGCCCTATTACAAAGGCAGTCCGAACGCCTGGCGGAACTCCAGCCTATTTTTCTTGTAGTGATCCCTTAAAACGGGGTAATAAGGACCTCTGCCCCAGATGCTGCGTTGCTTATGATAGTTGATCCTCTTCTTGCCCTCTGACTTTAGCACTCCCGATATCTGCAGGACCTTGGCTATGCCCTGAGTGGGAAGACCCAGCTCCAAGTAGTCCACCTTCTCCCGGCGCTCCAGGATGAGAAGAGAATCAGGATCAGCGCCAGCGTCCGCTAGCATTCGTAAAGTATCCTTTGGCCTGAAAGACATAAAAAACCTCTATTTTCGGTTGGCTAATTCTCGGGCACGAGCCCAATCTTCCGGTGTTGGGGCTCGGGGGAGGTAGACCACAGTACCGGGAGCTTCGCCCATCTCTTCGGCATAGATCTCCTCCAGCTCTGGATCAGCCCCAATCATGGCCTGCAGCTCGACATCGAGCTTGGCCATCTCTTTGAATAGCTCCTTTTCATCCATCTCAAGAACGTATCTGGCTTCATTATTTATATATTATTCTGCCTCTTTTCTGTTCTTTCAACCTCCTGTAACGCTCTATGTCCGGCCTTGATCTCCTCTTTGGCCGGACCTTGAAGGGTTCAGTGCCACAGCTAGGGCAATAGGGAAAATCTAGCTCATCGAAAATTACTTCCTCCTGCTTGCAATGTGGACACTTTCTAGGCCGATAGATGGTGATATCCTCAAGCACTACCTTCTCAAAACCCCAGAAACGGCCAGCTTTGCCACCGTGAAATTCGCAGGCAAGTTTTGTCCCAGGTTCTCGGAGGGGCTCAAGAAACATCGATAAAGTCCCCCCAAAAGAGTCTGCTCACGGGCCGGGAAGCCTGAACATTATAAGGAACTGTAATTCTTATTATATTTAAGGATTTGTAATAAGGGTCTGTCCACTTCACCTCTGCACCCCCAAAGCAATCTGAGAGAGATCAGCATGAAGGGGCTCTACCTGGCCCATGACGGCCTTGGCCAGATCCTCAATATCGCTATCCAACCCGGGAAGATGCATCATGCGGGCCATCTCGGCCATAACCATGAAGCTCATTCTAAGGTCAGAGGGAAAGCTGTGCATGTTGTACTCGTCTTCCCTGAGGCGGCCTGTGATCTCTCTCAGGGCGGTCCTGGTGCTTTGCAATGCCTCTGAGCAGGGGCGACACATCCTCAATCCGCCACCTCCTGGGTCTCGACAGTCACCAGAACACGCTTTCTTCTGGCCCCTTCCAGGAACTGGTTTGCATCTCCGATGAAAGAACCGGGCATTTCCAGGCTGAAATGAACCGTGCCCACCATGCCAAAACTCGTCTGGAGAATCCCGGCAAACTCTCTCTTCACGCGATCGCCCCCATTCGAGCGACCTCTTGCCAAGGCTCATGAGCCTGGCTATTGACACCTACAATTTGGCACATCTCGCTCTCACCACACTATTCTGCGAAATATTCCCGGTGAAGCGCAATCTACAGGCGCAACGTGTTCCCTGCCAAGCGCCCACACGCTCGGACAAGAAAGATGCCGCTCGCGGCATGCCTGCGTCCACCTCACCGCATAATCGAACAAATCACGACTATTTAAATATTGTAGCAGTAAATCGAGGAAACTAAACCTTAGTTTTTATCAAGTAAAAATTACGAAAGCATACGAAGCATAACGATTAATCAGACACAAATTAGGGATCATAACTTGTCAATACGAGGCAAAACAGTTTTATATTTTGTTGCCGACACAGCAAATAAGAATAATTAATACGAATCAAACATAAGGTACCTGTTTACGGGAGAAGAAGGCAGAAGAATTATGTCTTCGCGACGAAAAAGTGTGGGCTTCTTCGCCGCGAAGTTGCAATCGCCAGTGGTGAGATGGCGATGTGTCGACCTGCCGGACCTCTAGAGTACCGAGAGCTTAGCGAGCCACGACTAACCCAGAAGAGGCAAGTCTATGATAAGCATAGAGCAACAAGATAAAAGGCTTTGCGTTCCAGCCGGATGCACCGCTGCAAGCTTTTTTGGCCTTTCTGCAGCCCTAAATCAGAAGGCTACAGCGCGTCCGAGCAACAAGCTGCAAGGCATTACATCTAAAGCTAAAATAGAGAGATTAACACGGAGAGCCGCCCATGCTCTCCGAGGCCTGGCGAGTCTTGGGAGGTTCGCACCACAGATCGCACCGGAGTTGCAATCATGAATCTCGTAGCGAGCTTGGGTTTACAGGCATGAATCAGATTGTCGTCCCAGATATAAACTCTTTTCGCACTGCGCAGGAGCTTTCTTCATCAGAGCCGGCTCAGCTCAAGAGAACCATTGCAGAGCTTGGAACCAGAATCATCGAGCAAGATATACTCATATCCCAGCAGAACGAAGGCATCGAGAACCTGGCCCACAGGCTCAAGCAGCGAGAGCTTGAGCTAATCGACATCAAAAAGGCACGCGGCAAATCGGGCCAAGAGCTCAATAATGCTCTGGAGGGCTTCGAAAAGGAGAAGCTGGATAAGGCCAACAAGAAGATGGAGGCCCTGATCGAAGAGTTCGAAGATGGCTTCTGGACTCTCTTCTCCGAACAACGCCAGGGGCTGGAAGAATGCTTGAGATCTCTGGAGCTGCTCCCGGCCACCCCCGAAACAAAGAGCCTCTACGCCTACGTTAAGAAGGAGTGGAAGGCCATAGAAGCGGCCAAAAAGCGCAATATAATCACTCCCGTAAACGCTATGCGGCAATTAGCCGACCTGGAGCGGTCCGTTGTAACATTCATCCTGGACAGGCCCAGGCTAAGCCTGACCACTGTCGAGACCTGGCGGGCCGAGGTCCTCCTCGAGGCTTTTGTAACAGACCCTAAGCTGAAGAGTCTCTCGACGAACGATTCCATAAGAATCGTCTCGACCAAAGAAGAAAAGAAGATCTACCGAGAGCAGGGACTGCGAGCCATGCGCCGCGCTGCTGCACTCTTCCCAGATAAGGTCAATTTTGAGAAGAAAGGCAAGACTGCCAGGCTCATCAAGATCAACGAGGGATTCGGCGCGAATTTGGCCCCCCTATGCATGATAACAGTTTGTTACATGATTTGTTATTGTCACAGTTTGTTACAATCCTTCGACGAGCTGCCGGAAGGATTAGTTTGTACATTAGGGGGAATCTTCAGGGATACAGTGGCCTTTTGAGAGAATTAAATCTAGAAAGATGGCATGAAACAGGATGTTATGTTAGTTTACGGTTTATTTGTCTCGGGGCTCCAGGTCGGGGAGTGTGAGGGGTCTAGAGAGATATGGAGGATGTAACAGGTTGTGACAATAATGAATCGCGAAATAATGGCTTTAAAGAAAACGCCTATCTGATAAGATGAGCCGAAAGAAAGGACATTTTTGCCCCTAAAAATACAGATCTTGATATTCATTTAAGCCAACTTTGTGAACAAGAAAGAATATAATAAATAAATTTTATTAGAAATCTTCCTAGAAAAACATAGAATACGCTTAAATACGCTAAATTAAGAAGAGATTGTATATGGGTGAAGGGAAGGTAAAAGTTACGGCATCTATCAAAAGAGACCTTGTCGATTGGGTGGATAAAGAAGTTGACAAGAGTCGCTTTGCCAGCAGAACTCATGCTATGGAGTATGCCCTAACTAAGCTTAAAGAAGCCGACAATCTAGCATTTCCAAACTAGCATTTAAAACTAGATTGTACCTTTAGAATAACCCAGATAAATATAGACAACGGTATAAAAAACTGGAATGAAACTTAGATAAAAGACATTTCAGTCCAGGGCTGGTACCCCTGGACCGAAAACCCCTAAGAACGGAATTCGATTATGATAGAGATAGCTTTAGCTGGGATATATAGTTTTGCATCAAGGCCGCTAAGCGACGATCTACTAGAGGATTTTCTCAACAAAATTAAAATATTTTCTTATAAAGTCGCGAGTATCGTAGAAAATATCTGCATAATTAAAATTATTTACAGTCAATAATAGCTAGAAAAATTGGTTCCGGTCCAGGTGCTCGTAACACCTGGACTGGGATACTCCGAGCAGGAGCGTTCGCGTATGGTAGATTTAGCTTTAGCTAGAATAAATAGCTTTGCATCCGAGCCTGATATAGGTTTTCCGCCAGGCAATGTAGCGTCGCATGAACATGCTTTCTCAAGGTCTGCGGAGGAGATCTGAATGGACATATTCCAAACAGACGAGATCCTCGAGATTCCGGCCTCCGAGCTTCAAGCCTTATTCAAGGACTTGATCCAGGTCTACGATACATTAAATGAGGTTCTCAAGGACAACGGAATTCTGCGAGGCCGTGAGCTGGCTAAAATGAATATCGAGGCTAGCCATGCCGTTGAAGCTGAGAAATCGCCAATTGGAAAGCTCCTTCTCCTCAATGCCCACATCAAAAAGGAAATCTGGCATATTCGCAATGCCCTGAAGACGAGGCCCGCCTCTGCGCCCACTGAGGAAGGAAAGATCAGGCAAGCAATCACGAAGATTCAGTTAAGAGCCACTGCCATCGTAGAACATGTAAAAATCATTGCAGAAGGAAGGAAAGAAGTTGCCTTCACTTCTTGCCAGGCCCGAGATTTCTTATCAGGCAGAGAAGGAAAAACACCCAGCCGTCGCGACACAATAAGAGCTCTGAAGAGAGCTGAAAAGATCTGCCCGGCTCTGGCCTGCGGCCATACTCCCAATGATGGACGCCAGACAACGAGGCTGACTGCAACAGTTGATGACTTAAAACGATCTGATATTATAAAAATAGAACGTAACTGTGACACAAGGCAACGGTCTCGGATAGATGAGCTTAGGATTATCTTCTTTAAAGAGCCTGGAAGCTGCGTTTAAATTGTCGTAATAACGGTCAAAAAAGTACACAAAAATTTATTCTGCCGGGTAGTAGATAGATTAGTTCGCTAGCTTTAGTATACGGTATAGCAACGAATCAAGGCAGAATCAATTATAATAGCAATTTAATATTATTTAATCATGAAAATATATACCCTCTCCAGACCGTTGCCAAAAGAAACGATATAAACAGTAGAAGAATGTTTTTATAGAACTTAAGATACTGATGTTAAGTCATGAAGAGAAGTAGGGAACAGATCATGAAGGAAATCCTGGTGATCTGCAAAGAACCAGTTGGTGTAACAAAAATCGTCTACCAGTGCAATCTTAACTTCTATACCGTGAGGATTCATCTTGAGGGACTAACTGATGCAGGTCTGCTTGACGTATCAGAAACAGATCCAAACTTGTATAAGACCACAAGCAAAGGAATGAAAGCCCTGGAGCACATCAATGCATTTCGATCCCTTCTCATGCCAGCAGCCAAATCCCTGGATAAACTTGCTGTTACTGAAAGTATTTAGCTTCAGCTTGTCCGACATCAACTATCTGCTTAAAGATGCCCTCTTGCCAGGAAGATCAAGAGCATTAAAGTAATTGAATCATATAGATCAGGCCATACTTACCATCCCGCTTTTATGTAATTCGCCTTTTCCTTTTGTGTAAAAATGGCCTACTGCTATCTTTTTCTTGCCAAACTACTTATGCTCAAAAAGCAGATAAGCATAGTATGGCAGGAGTTCTTGAGCGGATAACAAGCCCTCAGAAGCAGAGGCGATTGGTGCAGCATTCCGGAAAGTCTCCCTGGGTAAATCCCAAGGTGCTGGAGCTCCAGGCGGCCATGGAGATCCTGGCCGAGGTCTTCGGCATGAGGATCTCGGAGGTGGAGGAGATGCTCCGGGAGCGTAGTGAGGTTGGGGTCCAATCATGCAAGGGAGAAGTTGCACTTTGGCCGGAGAGCTTCTGTCTGGTGGAATAGGGCTTCATCTCATACTTGCAGATCAAGGCGATCTCTTTCACCTTCTCTGATTCACGACTTCCCATTTCCTTCATTTATTCGCTTCAATATCTTTTCGCACAGCTCCGGGTAGGCTTCTCTGAGGGCGTTCTCTACCAGCTCCCGGGCCTTGGTGGACTTACGGTATTGCAGGAGTGTCGTCTCCCTACGGTTTAAGAGCATCAACTGCTGGCTTTCCAGGACGGCAAGCAGCAGCGGAGAGTAGAGTGATATCTTTGGCGACTTCAGGGCCTGGGTGACCGCCTGGCCTATTATGTCATCTGTCACGACTCCCGACTCCTGAGTCACGACTCTGGATTCATCTTTCTCTTCATGACTCTGGGGTTCGGCCTCTTGATGTTGGGCTGCGGGGTTTTGAGTCTTGACACCTGAGTCTTGACTCATGACTCTGGGCTCCTGACTCTGGGTGCTGGGGTCTTGATGCGCGACGCTTGTGTCTTGACTCTCTGCACTGGACTCCTGACTCGTGACTCTTGACTCCTGGGGACTGTGGCTCGAATCGGGCTTCTCTTCCTTTTCTTCAATGGCAACATGTCCTGATTCCTGAGTCGTGACTCTTGACTCCTGACTCTGGGAACTGGGGTCCTGATGCGCGATGCTTGCATCTTGACTCTCTACTCTGGAATCCTGAGTCATGACTCCCGACTCCTGAAGCCTGACGCTCGACTCGTACTTCTCGTCCTTTTCTTCGGAGGAGATAAGTCCCGATTCTTGAGTCGTGATTCCTGACTCCTGACTCTGGGTGCTGGGGTCTTGAAGCTGGACGCTCTCATCCTGGCTATCTACTCCGGACTCCTGTGTCATGACTCCGGACTCTTGAAGCTTGCCTTCTGTCTCAGAAGTCTTCTCTTTCGGCCCGATGCCCTTCAGCATGAAGTTAAGCCCTTTGCCCATGCGATCCCCTTGTTTCATGCTGCCACCTCATCTGCCAGATCCTTGTAGCTCAGTGCTCCTGAGCAGGATGCATCATAGAGGCATATTGGCAGGCCCTGTGAGGGAGCCTCGACCAGTCGCACGTTCTCGGGAATAACGACTTTGAAGACGGCATCTCCCAGTAGGCTCCTGATCTTGGAGGACACCTCCTCTGTTATCTTTCGCCTGTTGTCGCACATGGTCAACAGGTATCTTCTCTTAGGCTGATAGCCCAGTTCATCAAGCTCATCCAGCATTCTGATGAGTGTCTTCAGTCCTTCCACAGCGAAGAACTCCACCTGGATGGGGACAATGACCTTATCACTCGCCACAAGTGCGTTCAGGGTCATATTGCCCAGGGCCGGAGGCGTATCGATGATCACGTAATCATAGTCCAGCTCAAGGACTTTTTTCTTGAGGCGTTTTTCCCTGCCCACTTTGCTGGTTAGGACTGCATCTGCCTCAACGAGGTCGTTATTTGTGGGTGCGATGTCAAGCCCTTTTACAGTCGTGGGTATGATGATGTCCTGCAGCTTCGCCCTGTCCATCATGACTTCGTTCATGTTCTTGGGCAGGTCGTCTTTATCAATGCCAAGATGGGTGGTCGAAGAGCCCTGGGGGTCGAGGTCTATCAGCAGAACATGGGAACCTCGCAGGGCGAGATATGCGGCGAGATTGACGGTGGTCGTGGTCTTGCCGCATCCCCCCTTTTGGTTGGCTATTGCTATTACCTCCATAACTGTAAACTCTTCATGAATGTCTATAAGCATTGTGCTTGACTCAGGAGTCTGGTATCTGGATGCAAGGGTCAGGGTGCGGGAGTCAGGAGTCCAGAGTCATGACCATGGT
>JAQTXY010000428.1 GCA_028688535.1 Methanothrix sp.
CATCCATCTACGGCTACGATGATGTGAAAGAGGCCCTGGGATTGCAGTTGGTCTCCGGCTTCGAGAAACACCTGCCGGACGGAGCACGTATCCGGGGCGACATTCACATCTTGCTGGTGGGCGATCCCGGCATCGCCAAATCACAGCTGTTGCGCTACATGATCAAGATCTCGCCGCGCGGCATCTACACCTCCGGCAAAAGCTCCACCTCCGCCGGCCTGACCGCCACAGCCGTCAAGGACGAGCTGGGTGATGGCCGCTGGACCATCGAGGCCGGAGCACTGGTTCTTGCTGACAAGGGCATAGCCGCCATAGATGAGATGGACAAGATGGACAACGATGACAAGAGCGCGCTACACGAGGCGATGGAGCAGCAGAGCTACCATCCTCTAACAGAGATCCAACTTGCCGACGGGCGAAAGATGCGCATCGGTGAGCTTGTTGACAGGCTGATGAAGGATCGGCCTTTTGAGATAATTGCCGGAAAGGACTGCGAGATTCTGCCGCTCCATGAGGATATTAAGATTAAAAGTACAGATATGAGTCGCATCTTCGATCTGCCGGTTGATCGGGTGAGCAGGCACCGGGCCCCAAATCATTTTATCAAAATTAGATATTCCAATGGCCGCGAAATAGTTGTTACTCCAGAGCACCCGATATACATCGCGAAAGACGGAATTGCATGTGTGCCAGCCTGCGATGCTAAAGTTGGAGACATGGTGCCCGCCCCAAGATCGCTTCCGATTAATGAAGATTCTGGAAACCTCATTCAAGTTAAAAGGCAACATTCTGGCGAAAAGCTGCTGACCTTTCCCGAAAAGCTGACTCGCGGTCTATCTAGAATACTGGGATATCTCCTTTCGGAGGGCCATTTTTACAAAGGCTCCAGCCATGAGATCGGCTTTACAAATAAGGATGAAGCCCTGCTTAAAGAAATGTCGAGCCTCATGCAAGAATCGTTTGGCATTGAAGCATCTCGGAACCAAAGAAGCGATGGCGTAGTTACCTTGAGGTTCATATCAACTCATTTGTTCAGATGGTTCGAGGCCAATTTCATAGAGATGATGCAAACGGGAAGAGATAGGCGAATGCCTGTTACCGTTTTTAAGGGGACGAAGGATAATCTAAAAGATTTATTAATAGCAGCATTTCTTGGCGATGGATGTGTACACTCTACTTCGGTAGCTTATTCAACAGTATCACGTGGACTGGCGGAAGATTATCAGGATCTACTGTTACTGCTTGGCATCTCATCAAGGATATCCATAGACAGGAAAGCAAATGCATTTAAAGTTTGCATAATGGGCGATTCGCATAAGAAGTTCGAGCAGATTTTCTTCGAGCCTGGTTATGAGAAGCTAGAAAGAATGAGGTGCATAACTTCAGCATGCAGCAGGTCCATTCGTCATCATGATGTTCTTCCAGCGGAGACGGCATATTCAATATTGCAGATGAAAAAGTCTTTGGGTCTCACTAATGACGGTCGCTTTAATGAGCATTTGGACAAAGGATATGGACTTACCATTAATACCGTAGCAGAATATGCTTCTGATCTGAAAAACAGATATAATGAAGTGCTGACCGTCATGAATGACGAATTGACTCTGCCTGAAATGAGGTCAGAATTGGGCTGGTCGCAGAGTTACTTGGCATCTGTAGCTGGAGTTACACGGGGTAACATCGATTACTATGAGCAAGGCGGCTATGATAAGTCAAGAAGGACTGCAATAGCAAGAAATATTTTCCTGCGAGTCCATGCCCACTTGAAAGAAACCTGCAGGAGTATTACAGCCCTCGAAAATAAGCTCGCTTCGGATATCAGATATCTAAGGATCACTGATGTTAAGGCAATTCTAAATGAGGACCAATACTTCTCGGATTATGTTTATGATGTAACTGTCGAGCCCCTCCACACATTCATCTCCCAGGGCCTTGTTTTACATAACACTATCAGTGTCGCCAAGGCTGGCGTCATGGCCACCCTCAAGTCCCGCTGCTCACTGCTCGCCGCTGCCAATCCCAAGCTGGGCCGCTTCGACAAGTACGAGCCCATCGCTCCCCAGATAAACCTCACTCCTGCGCTCATGTCCCGCTTCGATCTGATCTTCGTCCTGACCGACGATCCGGATACTAAGAGGGATTCGGCCATTGCCCAGCATATCTTGAAGAGCAACTATGCAGGCGAGCTTGCGACGCAAGCGGAATGGAACGATGATATCTCTCAGGAGGACATCGACAATGCTCTGATTGTGATTAAGCCGGCCCTTGATCCGGAGCTGCTGCGCAAGTACGTGGCCTACGCCCGCAAGAACATCTTCCCTTCATTAAGCGAGGAGGCCAAGGAGTACTTCCTCAAATACTACGTCGGTCTCCGCAGCCAAGGGCAGGATACCAACAAGCCTGTGCCCGTCACTGCCCGGCAACTTGAGGCGCTCATCCGTCTGGGTGAGGCCAGCGCTCGCCTGCGTCTCTCTGATAAAGTCACCCTGGATGATGCCAAGCGGGTAGTCAAGATCCTGGAGGCATGCTTGCGCAAAGTGGGCGTTGACCCGGAGACAGGCTTCTTGGATGCTGATATCATCGCTTCAGGAACAACCAAGAGCACCAGAGACCGAACCAAATCGGTGATGGATATCATAAGGGATGTGAGCCGCGAGCAACAGGGCCCGGCCC
>JAQTXY010000039.1 GCA_028688535.1 Methanothrix sp.
GGCGTGGCCTCAAGCGGAGACTATGATGGCCGATTTTATGGGGCTTATTGGGGAGAGAAGTACGAGGGCCTGAATTCATCAGATTATGAGGAGCAGATAACATCCCGCAAGGCAGGGAATCTGACAGGCAAGCTGCTGCTTATCGCCGGGGATGCGGATGATAATGTTAATCCCTGCATGACCATGCAGCTGGTCGATGCTTTCATAAACGCTGACCGGCCATTCGACCTGCTGATCATGACAAACAGGAATCACGATCTCAGCTACGACACTTACTTCTTGCACCGTCTATTCAGCTACCTGGAAGAGAACCTTGAAAAAACATGATCATATGGAACAGGACTGCTTATTGCATCGGGAGCGCGAATGGTCACGAATAAACCGCACATCAGGTGGGGGATGAAGTGAACCCTCGCCCGGTTTTCATATTTTCTCAGTTCTGACCAAGTGTATCCGGTCGACGAAAGAACGACGATTTCAGGATTCCGCAAAACCAGGCTTGAAGGTGTGTGAACTGAAGCATACCCGTCCGTTAGGGTGGGGTTGCCGCACGCAGTTTGATCTTTTAATTCAAACACTATAAAACTAGTCGGATGCGAAATAATTTCAAAAATATATAAATAAATTATGGCATACTAACACATGCCGTCGATGGGCTCCATCATAGGAATGGTCCGGAAAGGTGAGGACCATAGTGACCCATGCTCACTTACTGCAAAAGCCATTCGGTAGCCTAATCGTGTGTACATTAGATTTCGATCTTAACGTTGTGCCTCTCAAAGAATTCGATTAGCGCTTCCTCAACAACTTCACTTTGGGCACGCATGCTGCTCTTTGTCTTCGCAGTATAAACCTTAAGCGTCTTAGCTATGGGTTCGGATAAGGTCAATGTAGTCTTGGGCATTAACCCTTATCGAACAATACATGATGTATATATAGATTATGATGCATATCAATTTATGTACCAAAAGCTTTATATTTAAAAATATTGTATTAAGCCAATCGTAGAATAAGTTTTGATGGAGAATTTAAAATGCAAAATAAGAAAGACAAGAGAACAAAGGGTATTGCAGTAAAAACAACGCCTGATGCAGGGAAGACAGTTCCTTCTGGAAGCGCAGATGTAAAGAAAGGTGCAGCGAATTCGGGGAAAAAGGGTACACCTGCCAAAGGTGACGCAAGAAAAGGTTGGAAAAAGTAGGCAATAACTAATGCTCATGTAAAAGCGGTCTAACGGCTGAGCTGCAATAGACCGCCAGCAACTGACTCATAATGTTTATCTAGAATTGAACAGTAAATGTATGACATGGATGAACAGCGCATATTTCGCTTTGTCTTCGCAGCCATCATCCTTACGTTAATCATCTTCGCAATATACATTAGCAAAGATTTTATATCGACGATTCTCTTAAGCTTTCTTCTAGCATATATTTTGGACCCGGTATTCATGTATTTCTCCAGGAATGTCGGTCACCACCGGCGAGCATCTGCTTTAGCATCCATATTGATAATATTTTTTATACTAATATTTGTAATCTTTGCGGCAGCCGATGCACTCATAACGGAGATGTCGAATTTACTGGGTTTGGGCGGCGTAGCCTATCTTCAGATACAGGCATCCAATTTTTCTGGCGCAATTAACGATCTTTCTGAGATCTACCTGCCGGCTTTGGCTGCAAATTATGTGAAGGGGATAGGTGACATTCCCACCGCCCTAATTATAATGGTCCAACCGGTTTTGCAGGACCGCATCATGAGCTTCGCCTCAAACCTGCCAATATACTTCACTCAGTTTCTTCTGGCAATAATCTTCACCTATTACTTCCTTGTTGACGGCAGACGGATAATCGAAGAATTTAAAGAGTTACTTAGCGAAAAAGAAGTTACCACACATCTTCTTATCGAACTGAATCTCATCTATAAGAGCCTATTCCGGGTTTTTTTTCTAAACTCTCTACTGATCGGGATCACAGGGGCATTAGGATTTCTTGTGCTCGGCGTACCTTACCCATTACTATGGGGCATGATAATAGCTGTTGTCGCCCTAGTTCCAATGGTAGGACCTGAATTGATCTTCGGGCCAATTGCACTTTACTATCTGCTGACTGAGGAATATACCAGAGGCATAGCTCTATTTGCCTTCGGGGTAATCTTCCTTACAGTAATCCCTAATAATTTTGTTCTTCCTCGCCTGGCATCAGCGAGCGCTTCAATTCATCCACTCATCACCCTCATGGCATTTACAGCGCCGGTATTTGTTATCGGAATAGTGGGTGTGATAGTTGGCCCCGCGGTCTACGGCTTCATACTGGCAGCTTATAGGACAATGATATACTTTAGAAAGGTGACATCTAAAACAAATGTTAAACCTACTCAAAAAACAGATTAATATAGATGATTGCATCAAGCCTAAATCGCAGAAATGCATCACCATCAGTCTCTAAAATCTTATTTGCCCATACCCTCTGAGATACAGGCTTTGTTAACCCTGCTTAAGCCTGGGCAAATACATCCACAACAACCACATTGCTGGGCTGGTTGTTAACCACAAAGTAGAGCATATGTCTTCCAATCTGATCGGCATTGAAGTTCATGGTGTTATAACCCTGGTTGAACTGATAATTCCAGTACTTCGAACTGGTTGTGTCGGTTTGAATCATCTCATAGAAACCTGCCGGAC
This sequence comes from Methanothrix sp., assembly GCA_028688535.1. GTDB lineage: Archaea > Halobacteriota > Methanosarcinia > Methanotrichales > Methanotrichaceae > Methanothrix. The sequence goes on from JAQTXY010000039.1 coordinate 2,681, forward strand.
CTTCAACAGGCGCGTAGGCGATTAGCTGCAGCCAGGTCCCAACTGGGCTCACCACATACTGTGTCCAGTTCGTTGCTCCTTGAATCCAGAGGTCGTTGGTCTTGGATGGCACAGTGGATGCATACTGGGTATACGGCAACCCTACTCCGGCACCGTAGTACACACGGGTGGGTGTTTTCTGGTTTATATCGAACTTGGTAGGATTGCTTATTATCCCGCCTACTACAGGTGTACCTGTGGTTGTATAATACTCCGTATAGGGAGAGAACGTGGTGTAGCTATATGCTTTGCTGTAGAAGGAACCACCAGTCGTGTACCAGGGGAAGTCAGGGACAGGCGTATCGAGCCACTGTAACATGCCGGCTAGCCCGGGATCGGAATTTGTCCGAGTGTATACTTGGCCCATGTTGGGACTAATCCAATCTCCACTGGATCCCATTTTGTTGCTATTGGAGCTTTCGCCTAGTGGGTCTGACTGTGCGAATGCCAAAGATGCAAGGCAGACGATTGCGGTCAAACACATAATAATTTTGCCATAATTCATTTTTAACACCTACTATTTGTAATTCCAGATTCTAATAAGATGCGATCACATAAAAAGCTTTTGGTACCATAACATTTAAAATCCATAAGCTCTGCACATATAAAATGGATGGATCAAAGAGCAAAATTAAAAATATAACTGCTACTTCTTTCGTGTTCAGCTTAGTTCCAAATTCCCAGCTGCAATACCGCCATGTGGAATGAACCACCAAAGAGAAGCGATAATACTGCCAGGATGATGAATACAATTATCAGCCATTTGGCAATATCCATCGATATGCCTGCACCACGTACTCCCAATATTCCAAGTATCAGAGCTATTACAAAGAACACTACCGCCAAATAGAGCAAGTCCGCCATTTCTTTATACCTCAGAAAAATTAATTATGGTTCTGAAACTGCTTTGTTCATTTCAATGCGTCATTCATCCTATTTCCTATGTTAGCTTTCGCCTTCTCTGCATCTGCTTTTGCATGTGCAAGTTTATTATCAACATCAGCCTTCGCTTTCTCAGCTCCAGCCAATATGTCAGCCTTTGCATAAGCTGCCTTCTTCCCAAGCTCGTCATCATGCCCAAATTTTGCCTTCGCCTTCTCTACATCAGCTTTTACCTCAGCTTTAGCATGTGCTAGCTTGTTTCCTAAATCAGACACGACTTTCTTAGTATCAGCTTTTGCCTTCTCTATATTTTCATTTGTCATTTTTGGATTCTCCATTTTATAATCTAAAATCTAATAGGATGTTATTAGATAAAAAGCTTTTGGCATCTAAATTTTTAAGCACGTATGATTTATAGATACAGTGCTTTCTACAGTGAACAATTCGTCCCCAAACATCGGTTATTCTTATTAATTCTCTACCTGCCAGGATCATAAAATAAGTTAATATACGACTACAATCAAGGAAAGAGACAAGCTGTGACAAAGAGAATCATCCTGAATAGGAGGCAGATGAATTGACTGGCGATGTTTTAACTGAAAAGGATCTGGACGTGGAAGAAAAAAAGGTATTTGGCCGAATCATAGATATGTGGAGCCTGGGAAGCGAGGACGATCCCTATACTCTGAGCACAAAGTCTGAAGTTATAAAATACTCTAAGAAGGACGGACTTACTGAAGAACAGATTTTAAGAGTCTTGAAGAAGCTGGAGGATTATAAACTGATCCATATGGATGAGGTGGACGGCAAAGCATATATCAAGTACAATGTCGAGGCGGTCCAAATAGTCAAAGAGCTTCAGAAAACCGCATATGTTAATAGCAGAACAAAGTTCATACCACCTCATCATTGAGATGATGTGCTCGGAGGCTCTTTGTTCCGGTCGCCTCCGAGATTGATCTCCACGAATGCTCCCTTTGATCATCAACTAAGTGTCGTTCGGTCACTCTGCACCAGTCCGTCAACCGTCACACTAACAACGTCAGAACACATCTCCACTCGCTTAACCGTGATGTGGTAAAAAGTCTCACGATAGCGGTAATAGCTTGAGTCGTTGATTTAGTCGTACTTGTTAGTGCGGGGTGATAGGTGTTGCGCTAATCGAATAATACAGGAGCCAAGAGCCGGATTAGAGCTCTAGACACTTCTCCGCCAAATACGCCCTGGCCTTGTCGGGATCAGAGGCCAGTTCATCAATTCGTCTCTGCGACATCTCCCAGAACAGATCATCAACCGCAGTCTCATCATCTCTCTTCAGCCACCAAGATAGACAGATTTCAGCTGCCAGCCTGCAGGCGTCCTCGTCTGCCAAATTGAGTGACGAGCAGAACGTCTCGCCCACGCATGCACCTACTGATGCTCTAGTACAACGATCACAGGTCATTTCGGCTCCTTCTTCGGATTTATAGCATTTATCAATGATGATTTTCCTTCAAGGATATCTCGCAGTATTTTGTAATCATCCACAGGAAAGCGGATGGATATGGATAACGCAATTGAGCATGATTGGGAGGCATCCAATCCTATGCAACCATCTTCATCGTCGATGTATTCTCTGGCATCATGAGGATGAGCGGTGTATTGCCAGCCGCCATTTGCCCCGGTTATTCTGGAGTAGAGCCAGTTGTCGGCTTTTGGGTTGTTGATAGGGTCAAGGCCCGATACTATGCGCGTCAAAAAGGCTTCTGCATCTTCTGCAGCAAGAAACTCAATCCAAATTATACCCGGCTTATTTTCCTGACATGAATTGATGGTGATGATGCCGCAGTTCCAGATGATTTGCAGCAGTGGAGCTATCCCTTCATCCACATTGATCATCATGTTTGATGCTGGATCGAGAATTGCGATCTGTTTATGCTCAATCAAAATCTCTTGCTCCAAAGTTGAAAATTTGCGGGGCAGAATATCGCCCCACATAGCCGTTTCGTGGCTAGAACAGATAAGCTCAATCAAATATGTTTAGTATCTACCAGGTGACCTGGCAGGTCTGTGCTTCTGGTAGCACTCGCTGCAGTAAACCGGCCTTGATCCGTCCGGCTTGAATGGAACCTGGGTTTGCTTGCCGCATTCGGAGCAAGTTACATCTGTCATTTCTCTGGGACCGCTATTGTAGCCGCCTCTGCTGCCGCTACCGCTGTTTTCATATTTTCTTTCAAACATTTAATTCACGTACCTTTTGAATCGATTCAAAGAATCGAAGCTTGCTACAAAAAACATCTCAACAAATCTCTTTGAATCGACGAAAATGTAACAGCTTACAAACGATTAACTGGATGATATACCTGTTGGTCGAAATTACAATCTAATCGGCCAAAAATTATGGGACCCAGGAAATCATGGGGCCTCTTCTTTGATGGCCTTTGCTAACCTGGTGACACCCTCGAAGATCCTATCGTTATTGGAGTTGGAAAAGTTCAGCCTCATGGTATTGCTGCCGCCACCATCGGCATAGAAGGCCTGACCCGGCACGAAGGCCACTTTTTCTTTAATAGCCCGGTTGAAGAGATCAAGAGACGACATGCTCTCCGGCAGCGTCGCCCAGAGGAACATTCCGCCCTCCGGTCTGGTGAAGCCGACATTCTCAGGGAAGGTCTCTTGCATGGTCTGCACCATAAAATCCCTTTGATCCTTGTAAGCTCTTCGTATCTTGGCGATATGCCGTTCTATGTCGTTGTCCTTAAGGTACTGATGCAAGATCCTCTGACACAGATAATTGGAATGCAGGTCTGAAGCCTGCTTGGCAATTATCAGCTTCTCCATGATCTCCTCGCAGGCACAGACCCATCCCAGCCGCACTCCCGGTGCAACGATCTTGGAGAAAGAGCCGAGCAAAACAGCGCTCTCTCCCAGGTAATTCCTCATTGACGGCCGATCCTCGCCCATGAACCTCAGATCGCCATAAGGGTTATCCTCTACGAAGACCGTGCTGCCCTCGCAAAGCTTCTCCGCAACGGCTTTGAGTTTATCTCTTGAGTAGGTAATGCCTGTAGGATTCTGGAAGTTGGGGACGGAGTAGAACAGCTTGCAATCGTTCTCTTTCTGAACCTTACCCAGTGCCTGCGGGTCGACTCCGTCCTCTTGCAGTGGTATAGAGTGAAATTTGGGCTCTAAGAAGCCAAATGATTGAATTGCAGCCAGATAGGTAGGCCTCTCCAGGATGACGCCGTCGCCTTTATTCAAGAATACCTTGCCCAGGAGATCAAGAGCCTGCTGAGAGCCATTGGTGATCATGATCTCGGATGCACTTACCTTTACGCCCTTTCTGGCATACCTCTGTGCGATCATCTCTCTCAGAGGAAGGTAACCTTCCGTTGTGCTGTACTGCAAAGATGCTTCGCCGCATTCGGAGAGAACCTTCTCAGCGGCTGCTGCAACCTCTTGCACCGGGAAATATTTGGGATTGGGAAGTCCTCCTGCAAAGGATATGATTTCAGGGTCCTCCGTCACCTTCAGGATCTCCCTCACAAACGATCTATGGACACAACTCATCCTATCTGCAAACAATCTGGTCATTTTGGCTAATCTCCTATCTTGCTTTGGCCAAAAAAGCACCCGAACCAAATCATTCTAAATCATTATCTGCCGGGGGCCAAAGTTAAAAACCCTTTTTCGAGAATATCTCCTGTATGTTAATTCTTGCGGGTCTTTTTACATTCTCTAAACCTCTCTTAAGATAATGTTATATCTCCTTAGCGATTGACAGGCAATTTCATGCCAGGCAAAGTCTCATACAGCTATGCTTTTCGCGGCTCGGAAAAACCGCTTATTGGAAAGACTATCGGTGATATGTTCGATGAAATAGCGGATAAATATCCTGATAACGACGCAATTGTATCCATCCACCAGGGAACGCGATACACATACCGTGAGCTGCAAAAAGAGCTAGACCGCGCCGCGAAGGGTTTCATTGCTCTGGGCCTCAAGAAGGGCGACCGTCTGGCCATTTGGGCCACAAACTTGGCAGAATGGGTAATCACTCAGTTCGCCACGGCAAAAGCCGGCATCATCATGGTCAACATCAATCCCGCCTACCGGACACACGAACTGGAGTATGCTCTGCGCCAATCGGAAGCCCAGGCCCTGCTGCTCATGGACCGCTTCAAGAGTTCAGACTACGTGCAGATGTTCTACGAGGTCTGCCCCGAGGCCAGGGCAGCCCAGCCAGGCAAGATTCACTCCGAGAAACTGCCGTTTCTGCGCACAGCTGTGATGATCCGGGGCGAGAAGCCGCAGGGCATGTGGTCTTGGGATGATGTGCTCAGGATGGGAGATGAGGTGCCTGATGAGATTTTAGAGGAGAGGGAGGAGAGCCTGGACTTTGACGATCCCATAAACATTCAGTATACTTCGGGCACAACCGGTTTCCCAAAAGGCGTGGTTCTCACGCATCATAACATCCTTAACAACGGCTACTTCATCGGCGAATGCATGAATTTTACAGAAAGAGACCGGCTCTGCATACCTGTACCATTTTATCATTGCTTTGGCATGGTGCTCTCCAATATGGCTTGCATGACGCACGGAGCCACAATGGTGCTGCCTGCCGAATACTTCGATCCAGTCCTGGTCATGTCGGCCATAGAGAAAGAACGCTGCACAGCAGTACACGGTGTGCCTACCATGTTCATCGCTGAGCTAGAGCACCCCGAGTTCTCCAAATTTGATTTTTCAAGCCTGCGTACCGGAATCATGGCCGGATCGCCCTGCCCCATTGAGTTTATGAAGAAGGTGAGCACGCTCATGAACATGCGAGAGGTGGTAATCACCTACGGCCAGACGGAAGCCTCGCCCGGCATCACCATGTCCTCCACCGATGATTCCCTGGAACAGAGGGTTTCGACAATCGGCAGGCCCATGCCCCATACCGAGATGAAGATCGTCGATCCCAAGACTGGGAAAATGGTCCACCGCGGGGAGACAGGCGAGATATGTGCCCGCGGGTACATGATTATGCGCTGCTACTACAACAATCAGGTGGCTACCGACCAGTGCATAGATAAGGAAGGGTGGCTGCACACCGGCGACCTGGGCACTCTGGATGATGAGGACTATTGCAAGATCACAGGCCGGCTTAAAGATATGGTCATCCGGGGCGGGGAGAATATCTATCCCAGAGAGATTGAGGAGTTCCTCTACACCCACCCGGCCGTAAGCGATGTGCAGGTCATTGGTGTACCTGACAAGAAGTATGGAGAAGAGATCATGGCCTGGATCAAACTCAAGAAAGGTGTCACAGCCAGCGCAGAGGAGATCAAGGCTTTCTGCAAAGGAAGGATCGCGCACTTTAAAGTTCCCAGGTATATCAAGTTCGTGGATGACTTCCCCATGACTGTAAGCGGCAAGATTCAGAAGTTCAAGATGAGAGATGAGTCCATCAAGGAACTGGGATTGGAGGAAGTTGCCAAGATGAAGACGGCCTGAATGGCCTAGGTCTATCTTTTACCCATTTTTCCTAATGAAATTCATTCATCTTTTCCAATCAGAAGGTATCTTATATCACTTATTCCTTACAGTGTTTGATGTTACGCCAGAGGTTCGTGCTGGATACTACTGCCCTCACGGACTCTTTAGCCTGGGAGAGCGAGGGTGCAGCCAATATCTGTGAGGGAATGAATGCCATTCTGGATCGGGTGGCAGAAGGAAGACTACACCTGGGAATTAGTTGCTACATCCCGTATCCTTCCGTCTACAATGAGATCAAGGATTTCGCCAGGCATAATAATTGTGATGCTCGAGTCCTGGGAAAGGTAGATACCTGGCTTGTAAAAAAGTCACCAGACAGATACAAGGTAAAAGTGCCTTCCAAAATCTTTTACGAATATGTCGACTACATGAGAAGCCGAATAAACAAAGGCATGAACATCTCCGAAGAAGCCATATGGGAATCCGTCTCCCGATGCATATCCCTCTCCGAGCGTGAGAGCGGCCTCGCGAACATAAAAGATGAGATCGAACGGGAGATTGTAGGCAGTATAATTCGCAAATTTCGAGAGAAGTACAGAGCTGCTCTGCGCTATGGCATACTGGACAGCGCTCCCGACATCGACGTATTGTTATTGGCAAAAGAGCTGGATGCGGCCGTTGTCTCTCAAGACCTGGGTATACAACGCTGGGCGGAACAACTTGGCCTTCGCTTTATGGAATCCAGATCATTTCCGATTATGATTAAGGAGTACATGAATGCGTTGCCGGAACTATACATAGAGGAGAAAGAAGAGGATCGAATGATTTAGCCGCTTGCCTTTATGATTCGTTCGAATTTTTCCAATGCATCCTTCAGTTCGTCCATTCGTATCGGTTTGCTGAGATAGTCGTCCATGCCAGCTTTAAGAAATTCCTCTCGATCACCGTCAAGAGCATAAGCCGTCATGGCTATTATGTATGGCTGTTTTTTCATTTTTTGCTCGCGGATACAGCGCGTAGCGTGCAATCCGTCCATATCCGGCATTTGGATGTCCATGAGAATGACATCGTAATCCTTTCTCTCCAGAGAAGAAAGTACATCAAGGCCGTTACCGGCAACATCAGCTCGATAATCGAGGCGCTTTAACATGCTGAGAGCAACTTTCTGATTTACCGGATTATCCTCAGCGAGGAGAATTACCAGATCATTCCTCTTTTCCGGCGGGACTGACAGAGGCTGTCTTCTTGAAGCCTTTGTCCCCTGGTCCTTGGGAACGAGCATACTTGCCAGCAGACGCTTTAGTTGGAGAGGCTTGATGGGCTTACTAAGATAGCCGCTCACAAAAGGATCTCGCTCTACCTTGCTTCCTAAGTGGCTCAACATCACAATGAATGGTGGGCTTTGCATAGCTTTAATCTGGCTCAAGAAGAGCCCATGGTCCATATCAGGCATGAAAGTATCTACGATCACAAAGTCATATTTCTTCTTCTCTAGAATCTCTGTAACATCCTTTACGCCTGATATTGCCAATGCAT
>JAQTXY010000040.1 GCA_028688535.1 Methanothrix sp.
AGATCACGCATGGCAGTGCATCGGTCTGTGGCCTGGATGTCTCTTCCCAGGCAGACGAGGTGCGAAAGAGGGTGGGCTATGTCATACAGAATTTCTATTTCGACCCCTTCACGCCCTTCACTGTCGAGCAGGTAGTGATGATGGGACGCTTTGGCCGTTTGGGGCTGATGAACCGTCCTGCCAAAGCTGACTACGATGCCGCCCAAAGGGCCATTTCTCTTGTCGGAATCGAGGACCTGTCCCATAAGACCATCGGCACATGCAGCGGCGGCCAGCAGCAAAAAGCCATGATCGCCCACAATATCGCCAAGGAGCCGGAGGTAATGATGCTGGACGAGCCGTTCAGCAATCTCGATTTTAATGCCAGAGAATATCTGCAGGGCGTATTCAAAAAGCTTGCAAGAACCGGAGTGCCCATCCTAATGGTAGCCCATGCCTTCGACGGGCTTCCTGACATACCCATCCACCTGGTGGTCATGAACCGGGGCAGGATTAACTACGATGGAAATTGCACGGCAGGAGAGGTAGAATGCATCATCCGAAAAGAATGCGGGGCATTGGGTAAATGCTAGAGCCACTCATACAAAATAACATAGTCTGCCATGCTCTGGAGGCTATGATCTTTGCCTCCATCTCTTGCAGCATTCTCGGGGTCATCATCTCTCGCATGAACCTCTCCTCCATCGGCTTTACCATGTCGCATGCCGCTTTTGCCGGGGCTGCCGTGGGCATGTTTCTGGGGGGAAATGCCCAAATGTCGGCTATTGCTTTCAGCATGGCTGTGGCGGCTCTGATTGGACCTGTGAGCGACAAAGCCAAGATGGCCGCCGATGCAACTTTAGCCGTGCTCTTCGCAATGTCCATGGCAGTTGCTATCTTTTTAATCTCCTACATGGAGTACATGGGCCATGGTCTCTCGGCGAGCAGCCTGCTCTTTGGAGATGTTATCTCGCTTTACAGGGAGGAGATTTACGCCCTGGCAGCGGTCTGCTGCCTTACTATTATCTTCGTTTTGGCATTTTATAAGGAGATCTCTGCCATCATGTTCAACATGAAGATAGCCGAAGCCGCCGGGGTCAGGGTCAAGCTTGTATATTATGTACTATTATTCATTATTGCTCTATCTGTAGCGCTCAGCCTCAACATCGTGGGCGGCCTCTTGATATTCGTATTGCTGGTGACGCCTGCATCCATAGCCGGCCAGTTCTGCTTCAATGTAAAGAGCATGTTCTTTGTAGCGCCGCTGGTAGCTCTCTTGGTGAGCGTCTTTGGCGTCTGGGCGGGCTTTGAGTTTACGCTTCCCGTCGCTCCTCTGGTGGCCCTGCTGCTCACGGGGGTATTTGCATTATCCGTGATGCTGTCATTTAAGAGAAGGATAAATACCAAGATACATTGATGATTGAAACACTCGGCGGTGGTAATAATCAAGGACAGACTGTCAATCGGGCAAATAGGGGCACTCCTGGCCAATTCCGTGAATATGAAGACCAGTCCGGTATGCGTGTACGGTTCTGATCAAATACCAAAAAATGCTGTCAGGTCTTCTTTGCTCAGCGACTGCCTTGCCTGCAACATGTATCAAATTGCAGAAGGTAGGATTAAGGATCCTGTTTATGTAGGAAATGAGCCTGGCCAGATCTTCTGCCGCTGCGTAGGTGGACCGGCATGGTTTGGATATAGAGGATTTGATCCGATGTTGCCAGAAATGATGTCCACAGGATCTGAGGCAGATAAACAGGATGGAAAGCATCTGAAAGAGAACAAAACTATTGCGTGCGAGACCTATCGAGCCGTAGGAGATATCAAGCCCTTGGGCAGGTATTTGGTGATTAGGCGCTGTGATGATTTTCAGGAGGATTTTAGCGTAAAATGCATAGTATGTTTTTCCAGCGGCGAGCAGATCAGGGATTTATGTGCACTGGCCCATTTCGGCAGCCATAACGTCTTTAATTTAATATCGGTTCCCTGGGGCCCGGCATGCGCTACTCTGGTTACCTATCCGGCAGGCATGGCAGGAAATGCTTCCTTATCTCAGATATTCATCGGTCCAACCGATCCATCCGCCAGAGATTGGCTGCCCGAAGACTACCTGGCCATAGGAATCCCGGAAGACATGGCCAGGAAGATGGCCAATGATGTAGGGAGGTCGTTTTTGGCCAAAAGAGATAACATTTCATAATCGAGCAGATTTTCCTGATGATTATCCACCGCGTTCGTTACCTTAAATATGAAGTTATAAAGATAATTAAGTTAATAGTAGTAAAACTTAAATATTTAGTATTACTAATTGCAATTTATGAGACTTAAATCCTCCAACTTAGCCATACTGATGCTGGCGGTCTTTCTGATCGTTCCTGCGGGTGCAGAAACGGCACCGTCAACGCTCAAGATCGTGTGCACCACCAGTGTATTGATGGATCCGGCAACATACATTGGAGGCGATAGGGTGGAGGCCATTTCCATCGCCGACCCAACTCTCTGCTCCCACTTGCAGACCGACATCATTCCCAATCGCATCCAGCTCAACATGGATTTCATCAAAGATGCAAACATATTTATGGCGTATAACGACAGCAACGATCAAAGATATAACATGCCTGCAGTTAATGATTTTATGAAGGCTAACGACTACAAAGCGTTTGTTTGGAATGCTGTTTCCAACCCATCTCGCGGGTGGAACACGCCTGCCAACTCCAAGCTGCTGGCCGTCGAGGTAGAAGAGTGGCTGGTGAAGGAAGACCCGGCCAATAAAACCTATTACGAGCAGCGCTATAATGATTATGTCAAGAGCTTTGACGCCATCGAGCCTACAGAGTCGGAGAAGAAGCAGCTGAACCAGACCCAGGTCATAGTCATGCTCTGGCAAAAAGATCCCGTGCAAAACTGGCTGGGCATGGATGTTGTCAACTTCTTCGCTCCCGACTTTGCCATGAATGGAACCAAAACAGCAGCCAAGATTGTTGACGACATCAACGCCAACCCCGGCAAATACCAGAACGTTAGCTACGTCATTGAGAATATGCAGTCAGGGGAGCTGGCTAAGGGCATTGAAGAGTCGTTAAAGGATAAGGGCATCAATGCCACCCGCGTCATCTTCACCAATTTCCCTGGATCCGTGCCGGGAGCAAATACCATGGCAGAGGTGCTAAGCCACAACAAGCACCTGGTGCTCTAGGTGGCTATGTGCTACTCAGCTGGTAAAGACGCATAAGGCTAAGGTCTTATGCGATAAAATGCACATTTAAAGGCTTGGAGCCGGTGATCGTCTCCAAGCCAAATTTGCCTGCAAGCATCTAATCTACAGCTCTAATGCCTTTTGTGATCTCTCCGGCTGCATGGCAATCATCACAAATCCCAGAACGCAGGCGCAGATCATGAGCCCCGGCGGCAGATACCACCACCACATGTCATTGGAAAATCCACCCCGGGAAAAGGCGAAGTGTATCATCTCACCCCAACTGATGTTCAGAGGATCGCCCAGGCCCAGGAAGCTGAGGCTGGCCTCGGTGAGCATGGCCGAAGCCACGGCAAGGGCGAACTTGGCATAGATGACCTCTTTGCAGTTGATAAGGATGTGATGGAATATTATATAGCGATCTCCGCCGCCCAGCGCTCGTGCTGCTTCCACAAAGGGCATATCGCGCAGCTGCAGCACGCGGGAGTGGACTACGCGCGTAGTCGAGCACCACCAGAGCAGGCCGACCACGAGAACGATGTTCCACATGCTCAGCTCTCCACCCCTCCCCGGTAGTATCCGGCTAGCATCCCCAGGGTTGCGCCGATGAACACCGATATCAAGCCCGCCATAAATCCGATGGTCAGTGAAACGCGAGAGGCATAGATCAGTTCGGAGAGTATATCCTGGCCGATATCATTTGTTCCCAGGTAGTGCTCTTGGCTGGGTGGTTGGTAAGGCTCTCTTGTCTCCCAGGGATCATGCGGTGCAATGAGTGGCGCGAAGATAGCCAGAGCCAGAAAAAGGGAGAGAATGAATAGGCCGGTCAGTCGCAGACGAGAGTGGGTGAGTAGATATTTTATCGTATCCATTTAGTGTTGTCCTCCAATTCTAGGATCGACTGGGGCATGATGCTCAACTATGGCTTCTCTCGCGGCGGAATCATCAACGGCTACTGGTGGTGGTACCTGCCGCCGGGCTTCTGTATCTCCCTGGCGGTTTTAAGCTTTGTTTTGATTGGATTTGGATTGGAGGAGCAGAACCCTGAAGAAATGGATGCCAACCGGTCTTGAGAATAGTGAACAAAAATCCAAGTCTGCAGGGGCTCATCTATTATCAAAACTCTTTGCCGCATCTTCTGAGATATAATTCAAAAAAAAATTAACACGTATTACATTAAACTGTAGTAAAATGTTTTATACTAAGAGTAACGTAATAGTATGTTATGTTAATAAGCAAGCTCGATAGAAACTCTAGGAAAGCCGTTCGATCGGAGATACGCTACTTCGATGATGATCAAAATCCCGTTTCCAGGGACAGAGCAACCTGGGCAGTGTTCCGAGAGGTGGACGAAAATGGAGCCCTTCTCTTTGAAGCACAGGGATTCATAGATTAGCGAATGTCCGGAACTAAACATAGACTTTTTTATTGGAATTGGAATTATAGCTGTTTATCAACTTCAGATCGAGGGTTCAGCTTCTCTCTTATCCCGTCACCTAGCAAATGAAAAGCCAATACTGTAACGGTTATAGCGGCCCCCGGAAAGACCATCATCAGTGGATGAGATCGGATGAAAGGCCGGGCATCATTCATCATTGATCCCCATTCCGGAGTGGGTGGCTGAACACCAAGGCCGAGAAAGCTCAACGAGGCCGCACCCAAAATAGCATAGCCTACGCTCAATGTGGCCATGACCAGGACAGAAGGAAGTATATTGGGCAGAATATGTCGGCTCATGATGTAGAGATCCGAGGCGCCGAGACTCTTGGCCGCTTCTAAAAACTCTCTTCCCTGGAGCGATAGGACCTCGCTTCTCACCAGCCGGGCGTAACCGGTCCATTCTACCAAAATTATGGAGAGCATCAGATTGGAGAGGCCGGATCCCAGAAAACCTATCACCGCCAGGGCCAGGAAAATGCTAGGAAAGGATAGGAAGGCATCAACCACGCGCATGATCGCCTCATCCAGAACGCCGCCGAAGTATCCAGCCGCGCCTCCCAGGATTGTGCCGATTAAGGCAGAGAGGAGCACCACGACAAGTCCGATAAAAAGTGATATTCTGATTCCGAAGACCACACGGCTGAATATGCAGCGGCCCAAATGGTCCGTTCCCAGGGGATATTCCCCACCAGGATCCTTCAGCCTCAGTTGCGGCTGGGCATTTTCGGGATCATGTGGTGTAATCCATGCAGCTGTGATCGCGAGCAGTAACAGCGCTGCTATGATGAAGATAGAAAGCTGAAATCCTAGATCAATTCTCTGCAACATGCCTCAACCTCGGATTTAGATAATAGTAACAGATATCTGTCAACAAATTGAGGGACAACGTTAGCATTGCTAAAAAAAGCATACAGCCCAGAATCACAGGATAGTCCCTGCTGAAGATGGAACGGGTCATGAGGTTGCCGATGCCCGGCCAGGCGAAAACCGTCTCCACCACAGCAGAGCCGTTGAGCAGATAGGTGAAGTTCAGACTCACTACGGTGATCACAGGCAAGAGGGCATTTCTTAGAGCATGTCTGAGCACCACCATTCTCTCCGATAGTCCTCTGGCCCGAGCCGCGGTAATATAATCCTGCTCTAAAGCCTCCAGCATGCTGCTGCGTATCATTCTGCTGGTAACGGCCGCAGCCGAAATGCCTAACGTGATAGCTGGCAGGATCAGGTGCTCCACATCACCCTCCTGTCCGTATCCGGCAACGGGTAGGATATCCAGCTTAAGAGCGAATAGGATGATAAGCAGATAGGCCAGCCAGAAGTTGGGAACCGATACGCCCAGCAGGGATATAGTCATCCCCAAGCCGTCGATGACTGATCCTTGCTTGACCGCGGAGAGAATTCCCAGGGGAAACGATATTATTAACGATATCATAAGGCTGATGAGAGCCAGTCGTAAGGTCGGATGGAAGCTATTTAATACGGCATCTAAAACCTTCCCACCGGAGACATAAGAGTAACCCAGGTCACCCTGCACGACCTTGGAGAGCCAGCGCAGATATAAAACGGCAGCCGGATCATTAAATCCCTCCCTCTCCCGAAACTCCAAGACTGCAGCAGGATCTGGAGGACCCTGCGGTCCGGTGAGCAAAATCTCGGCCGGATCTCCTGGTGATAGATAGAATAATGAGAATGCGATTAATGAAACGAGAAGCAAGATCGGCAGCAAGAGTAAGAGCCTTTTTACGAGAAATGACAGCATTTTTTCGTATATCCTTCCTGGTCCCTCATCTCAACGGTCTTGCGCTCTTCTCGCCCTTCACTAGAAATACAGCATCGGCATTGGCCAGCCGAAATGATAGATTTGTATGTCTTTTGTAAAAGCGGTTGATCTCTGGCAGGCGGTCAAAGGCGACGCCTTGCAGCCCCGCGGCCTCAAAGAGTGCCTGACATCGATCCGGTTTAGAGTGATGATAGAGCGGCAGATGCATTTCTATGGGCTGGTAGTACTTTTGGAATGGTACTGGATTGCGATCGTGGGAAAGGCTGGTTAGAAGACCGGAGAATCTCCTTGCCAGCTTCTTCTTGGCTGAAGGATCAAACCAGTTTCCGTCAATGGCCAGGATTCTTCCTCCCGGCCTTAAGATGCGCGTCCATTCATCCAGAGCCCTTGCGGGATTGGGCAGAGTCCAGAGGAGATGCCTGCTTACTACCAGATCGAAAGAGGAGGATTGAAAGGGAAGAGACTCTGCATCTCCCTGGCAGAACTCCAAATCCAGTTTCTGATGGCATGCGGCTTCTCTGGCCTGAGAGAGCATACCGCGGGACAGATCCATGCCGGTCACATCAATGCCCATATCGTTCAAAACAAAGGAGAGAAAGCCTGCGCCAGCGCCTACGTCCAAAGCCCTGCGGATATGCAGGTCTGCTGTGTTGGGCGCCAGGCATCTCTTCCAGACCTCTCTCTCCTCCTTCCCGTTGGCAGTGACGCCCTTGGCGTAGCTGTGGCTGCGAAGATCCCAGTATTCCGCAATGACTTCTTTGGGATGGCGGGCCACCCCCTTAGGCGCACTCTCATTGCGAGCAGCTTCGCTCTCCATTGGTGGCAGATTTTAGTCCTCCAGGGATAGCTTTGGCGTCAGGAAGTTGATCTCGCTGGACGGATACATGACAAAGCCATTGACCTTCTTGCTGTGGCCTACCAGAACATTCAGATAGAAGAGGATAACCTCAGGCGAATCTTTTAGCACCTGCTCTTGGACATTTTTGTAGTACTCCATCCTTTCGCCCTGGTCGGATGTGGCCCTGGCCTCCTGCAGCCATTTATCAACATCCGCATTAGAGTAGCCGGTCTTCTTGGCCTCAGATCCGGTGGACTCGAAATGCTTGGAAAGAGTGTAGTCCGGGTCACCAGTCGTTCCTGTATTGAAGGAGCCCAATCCCAGATCGTAGTCACCCTTGGCCAGGTCGCTGCTAAATGCACCAGACTCCACGATTTCCACACGGGACTTGATACCAATCTTTTCCAACTGGGCGGCCACGACCTCTGCAGAGGGCTTGTTCTCAGCTCGGGAGGAGTAGGTCTTTATGGTGATTTCAAATGGCTTTCCCTGAAAGTCCAGCCAACCGTCTCCATCAGCATCGGCTATGCCAGCTTGCTTAAGAAGCTCCTTGGCCTTTGAGGGATCGAATTCGTAAGGCTTGAGATCTTCATTGGCTGACCATTTATCGCTGGATGATAATGGTCCGACGGCAGGAATGCCGCCCACACCTTCTAAGGCGGTATCCACTATCTCCTGACGGTCGATAGCATGGTTTATGGCCTGACGAACCAGGAGGTTATCGAAGGGCGCTTTTTTCATATTAATATAAATTAAATTTTCGCGAAGTGTCACCTCGCTGAGCACCTCCAGATCTGATTGGCTTTTCAAATTTTGTACCTCGGTTTGGGGAATGCCCAGAGCAATGTCCACATCCCCGCCTTCCAGTTGCATGGCCCTTGTCATTGGATCGCTGACAAAGAAGAGAACGGCACCCTCAAGCTTCGGCTTCTCACCCCAATAGTCATCATTTCTCACGACGGTCAGCTTGACGTCTTTATCAAAGGAATCGAACTTGAAGGGGCCGGTGCCCACAGGGGTTGTGTTCAGGTCTACGTCAGGTTTGACTATGCAGACCAGTGGATCTACCAGTGAGGCAATAGTTGGTGAATGAGGTTGTTTGGTTTTGATGGTTATGGTGTTTTCATCAGTTGCTTTGACCGAATCTATGAAACTAAATTCGCCGTGTCTGGAATTGGATGAATCCATGACTCTTTGCAAAGAATGAACCACAGCATCGGCATTAAGAGGAGTGCCGTCGTGGAATACTGCATCGGTTCTCAAATGAATCTTGTACTCTGTATCGCTGATCTGATCAAAGCCGGTTGCCAGGGTTGGCACGAGATTCATATTCTCGTCCAATGAAAAGAGGGTTTCATATATTCCGGCTTCATGCATGTACCAGCCCGTGAATTTGTAGGCGGGGTCCAAATTTTCGTCCGGTCCGAAGATCAAATCTGCATTCAGAATTTTGCCATCGGATGTCGAATCAGCAATAGCTGGTGCCATTAATGATAATAATGCTAAAAATATCATTAATATTTCATAAGTTTTTTTAATGCGTAACATATTTAGCACACCAATCATACAATAATTGATACATAGTGATAAATATTTCGTTCGCAGGAATGATGTGAATAACCGGAAAAGTAACCCAGGAGGTAATATGTTTGCGGCATCTAGCGGCTATATTGCTCGGCTAAATAGCTTCAGCCCTAATGCGCGACGGTATTTGCTATTCGTTTTTCTGACGATCTTAAATGTAGGAATCTACGGTGTCATCTTTAATCTGTATATCTTAAGCCTTGGCTTCCAGAAGGACTTCTTAGGGCTGATACTATCTCTTTCCTCCGTCTCCATCGGGCTGTTCGCTATACCTGCCGCTTTTATATGTGATCGCTTGGGCCGGAAAAATACATTATTGCTTTCATCCTCGCTCCTCACTCTTTCGCTCCTCTTTCTCTATAATACCACATCAAAGGAGCTATTGGTCGTTTTCAGCATTGCTTATGGGATGGCATCTACCCTGAGCCTCGTTACAGGAGCAACATTTCTGTTAGAGAATTCCACCTCATATGAACGAATGCATCTTTTTTCCATGTATTATATTATCTATACCTTTTCGACGATGTCAGGCAATATGATTGGCGGATTTTTGCCATCTATTCTCTCAGATTTGTCGCCAGATCTGTTTATTCTTGAGGCGGGAGGGGCTATTGCATACCGATTGACCCTCTATGTATCATTGGTCGCGACAATCATCTCGCTGCTGCCGCTGGCCTATATTAAAGAGAAAACCTCCCTGGAAAATGTTAGCATGTTCGACCGGATCCGTGTCTATAGATCCATATTCCAGTCGGGAATAGTGCGCAGGATGGTCCTATTCTACTGCTTATTTGGAATTGGGTGGGGCACGTCTCTGCCCTATTTCAATGTATATTTCGACATTGTGCTGGGCGCGAGTGCAAACCAGATTGGATTGATATTTTCCCTATCGCAACTGGTTATGATGGCAGGATACCTCTTAGTGCCCATACTCACGGAAAAACTGGGCAAGATCCGATTGGCATCCACGGTACAGGTATTATCCATACCATTTCTCCTGATATTCACTTTCTCCTCCAGCCTGACTGTAGCAGCATTCGGATATATGATGCGCTATATGCTAATGAACATGGCAAATCCCATTTTGAACAGCTTCAAGCTGGAAATCGTCAGCGCAGAGGAAAGATCGATAATAAATAGCGTAATGTGGATGGCTTGCTATACTTTCGTAGGCATAGGAACATATGCAGGAGGGCTGATGATGGCAGAAGGAAAAAACAGCATGCCGTTCTTGGTAACAGGCTTTTTTTATGCGCTAACGGCGGTTTTATATTATGTATTCTTTAATGAGATTGAAAAAGCGAGATGCGCAAATATATCGTTTTAAAATACTTAATGAATTAGTATGTACTCCATTGGAAATAGTAGTAATCTTTAATATTATGTTCTCCAATTGGCCTACTAATGGCTATGCTCGATATAATTAACCTTAGAACCTGTTTTCCCTCTCCGGACGGCCTGGTGAAAGCCGTAGATGAGGTCAATCTGCAAATAGATAGCAAAGAAAAATTGGGTCTGATCGGCGAGACGGGCTGCGGAAAGACGGTACTTGGCATGTCCATAATCCGTCTGCTCTTGCCCTCCACCAGGATAATGGGTCGAATAATCTACAAAGGAAAAAATCTGCTTGACCTGAATGAGGAGGAGATGAGACTCTTGCGGGGAAGGGAGATCGCCATGATTTTGCAAAATCCCACCACCTCCCTCAATCCAGTGCTAAAGGTAGGAGATCAGATTGCGGAGGTGCTCCGGTTGCATATGGGCCTT
>JAQTXY010000429.1 GCA_028688535.1 Methanothrix sp.
CTGCAAGAGGGGCATCATCTTTACCCCCTTAATGCCCCAGGCAGCCAGACGATCCAGCTCTGCCTCCAGGTTTTGCATGAAGGGATGAACGGCCCCGAAGGCTGTCAGCTCCTGATTCTCTCTCGTGACAGACAAGATCCAATCGTTGAGGCTGGAGACGTCCTCCCTGCCTTTGGCCAGGGGCAGGAGAACCGATTGGGCCACTCCTGCCGCTTGCATCATGCCCCGCAGATCTTCTGGCGAGCCGGTGCCCGGCACTTCTACCTTCAGCTTTCTTTTAGCCGCAGGCAGGATCTTGGCCGCTACCCATTGCGGGTAGATGTGAGTGTGAAAATCGATGATCAAACTCAGATTATCCCCATCTCGGTGAGCCTTTCCGGCAGGTAGGTTTTGGTTACATAATCCAGGCCCTTGCCGGCAAAGGCCTGCTGTTCTGCCTTCTTCTTGAGGTCCAGTTGCAGCCGAATCTGCTTTTCCCAGTAGGGCGTATTGAACCGGGGATCGGTCAGCTCGCTGCGTAGGGCCTGCATATCCTTATCGGTCAGCTTGTCTGTGGAAAGGTTGTAGTCCACGATGTCGCTGGGCTGCACCCCCAGGAAACGCGCCCCAGGAGTGACCAGGTGCTCGGAGAGGTGTGCGCTTTTGATGGCTCCGTAGGCAATGCTGGCAAAGATGCGATAGGACCAGGGATCGCCATCCGTGAAAACCACCACCGGAAGGTTCAGCTCCGCATTCAGCCTTTTTATAATTCGGCGCGTAGACCTTGCCGGCTGGCCTTTGATATGAACTAATATGGCATTGTGCTCCTCATCAAAGCCGTTTTCAATCAGCCGGGCATACATTCCACCCGTCTCAATGGCCATGACCAGTTTTGCATCGTGGCTTAAAAATTCGATGTTGTCCACATTGAAGGGTATCTGGTAGCCGGCCTCGCCTACATCCTCTTGGCAGTGCATCTCTTTATCGCCGCGACGAGTCTGCTCTTTGAGGCGCAGCGGCCCGAAAACGGCCGCACCATCCTCCTCAGGCCGGACGTGGAAGTCCTCCCGGTGTAGAGCGGTGACTATCTCCAGATCCTCGATTAGCCGGTCGCTTTCCGCCTGCTCATGGAATTTGGCAATATCCCAGTTCTCGGATATGTAATAGATCTCTCTCAAAGTCGAGCCGCGATTGTTCTTAAGATGCTCATTTATGAGAAGCTCAGCCAGGTGGACAGTCTTGAGCAGTGTCTTGGCTCCGCGCACAGTCTTGACGCTGCGTGTCGTCTCCTGGTCTCCATAAACCCAGACATCTTCCTTGGTGGAATACTCGATGTTTCCTTTGGTTCGGGAAGGCAGGGAGATATGGGGCACTATGCCCTGTTGGAACTGGTTGTAAAGATTATCCGCTAAGTGGAGCAGGTTCTCCTGGGCGACTTTTGATCTTTCCGCTTTCTTTACGTTTTGTCTTTTCTCAAACTCATTCTTCTCGTCGGATTTTTCCATTGGTTAGATCACCCTGGCCCCTGTGACGATTTCCGCATCCAGACCCTCTATCACCGGCTCTTTCAGGGCCACACCTTCCGCCGTGATGCAGTAGCTGAGGGTGGCGGCCTGGCCTGGAGCAATGGCAACCTTCCAGTGATAATCATAACCCTCACCCAGGGAGACAACTTTAGCGGCAGGCGAGACGCTTTCCGCCTGCACAGCAAGCACCTCATGCAGTTTGAATGATCGCAACACTTCACTATGATTTTCAATCAGGATTTGGACGCTCAAAAGTCCGTTATTCCTCTCCACCTTGCGAAAGACGAGAAGGTTGCCCATGATCTTGGCAACTACCGGCCCGATATCCGGCAGATCCTTCTCCAGAACGTCGGAGAGCTTCTGGGCAATGCGTGGCAGGATCTTTCTTATGATCTCCTCCTTCTCCCTCCTCTCCGTTAGAATGCTCTGTCTGCCCAGGTAGCGGCGCAGCTTTCTTGCTACCTCTTTCATCCCCAGATCAATTTCTGCCAAAATCTCCGGCATATCAGCCACAGCATCTTTGCTCTCCGAAGTGAAGGGGATATTGGTAGAAGCGATATGAACCAGCAATACCACCGGGCCGACCGGCACACCGCTTCCCGTGGGCTGGCCCAGGGAATAGTTCTTCCAGGAGACGCTCTCCACAGCATGAGTTATGGCGCAGGCACCCTGCTGATAGACAAGTGGAACGCGATTGGCAAAGCGCAATAATTCAACGCGACTCTCCTTCTCCAGCTCTCCTCCGTACCCCAGTCCCACCTCGACCAGGAAGGGATTGCCCGAGTAGACGGATACGGGCCGGACTGTAGTGGCGATATAGTCCAGACGGTACTCTTTCTCGAGACCTGCCTTGATCAGCTCCTCGCCAATAGGTGAGAGACAGTCGACTGGAGGTGACTTGACCTTGATCTGTTTGAAGGCAGAGTGAAGACGTGCTGCAGCATCATGATCCAGACTGGTTGGGGCCTCTTCCGGGTCTAAGCCCGCCCGACTGCACAGCTCCTGAGCAGAGATTGCACCAATGGAAGAGAAGGTCTCTTTTAAAAAGACGCGCAGCTTCTTCTTGTCAGTGTAGCGTAATAGTTTGATCAGCTCGCCCAGCTCGATTCCTTCTGGATGGGGGGAGATGGCATAGGCTTTTTTGGGCAGACTCTGC
>JAQTXY010000041.1 GCA_028688535.1 Methanothrix sp.
AATCTGCAGGTCACAACCCCGGTCGGCATCCGCGTCTCCTTGCCGGTTGTGGCCAGTAGCGGCTTTTGCATAGCAGTAAAGAATGGCGGCGATCATCAATTCGATGTCACTGCTGGCCTTGAGATTGCTGCCCAGGCCAGGCCGGCGGAAGAGACGATTCTTATCGCAGGAAAAGGCATTGGCAGGATCTCAGCCCGAGGGCTATGCGACGAGGTAGGCAGGCCCGCCATCAGTCCCTCCGCCCGAGAGCAGATCATGTTGGCTATCCGGCAGGCATTGCAAGAGATTGGCCTGGCTGGAGCAGAGGTAGAACTGTCAATTCCCAGGGGCGCTGAGCTGGCCAACAAGACACTTAACCCCCGCCTGGGAATAGTGGGCGGCATCTCCATCCTGGGCTCGACGGGATTTGTGGAACCCTGGAATGATCACTTCATCGGCGATCGCGCCCAGGAGCTGAAAGGAGCCAGGAAAGTGCTGGTCACCACAGGTAGAACTGGCCTGAATATCAGCCGAATTCTCTTTCCCGATCACAAAGCCGTGCTTATGGGAAGCCAGCTCGATAAACTTACATTCGAGAAAGATCAGGAGAGCATCCTCTGCGGACTGCCCGCCCTCATTCTCAAATGGGCCTGGCCCCAGATCCTGGATAGTACCGGTTACGGCACTGTAGCCGAGATGGTAGAGATAGAGCCGGCGCATGCAAACATCGCCAGAGCTCTAAGAATGGCCAAAGAGAAGTTGCCACAAACGCGCATCGTTCTGCTGCGCAAAGATGGAAGCATCCTCGCGGATGTGCCATAAAGCAGAATGTCAGATTCAAAATGGGGAGCTGTCAAAATCATGATCATAGTAGGAGTAGGTGCCGGCCCGCAAATGCTGACTGCCCAGGGAGCAGAGGCCGTGGCCCAGGCCAGGCTCATCTACGGATCAAAGAGAGCCATCGACCTGGTCACTGAACACATAAAAGCAGGATGTACAGTCAGAGTTATTGAGGACTACAAGAAGCTGCACGATCTTGGGGATGATGCCGTGGTCTTGAGCACGGGCGACCCTATGCTCTCAGGCTTGGGGTATCTACAAGGCAGGGTAATCCCAGGCATCTCCAGCTTGCAAGTAGCCTGCGCCCGCTTGAAGATCAGTCAGCTCAAAGTGGTTCCCATCACAGTGCATGGCCGCAACCTGGACCCTGAAGCTATAGCCTTTGAACTGCGCCGGGGAAAATGCGTCTTTCTGCTCACGGATGATGCTACAAACTTGCAGAGCCTCTGCCAATATCTGGAATCACAGGGCCTGCATAGAGAGGTGGCCGCACTCACCGATCTGGGCTATCCGGCAGAGCGAATCGATCGGGCAAATACGGCCAACCCTCCCCAGGCCCCCGGTCTCTCCTGCGTCTTTATAGGCGAATTTTAGGGATTGCAGACCTTGCAGGGAAGATAGCCCTGCCCCTCTGCATCCTCGTTGCTCTGGAAGTAGATGCAGTTCTCCGGTTTTATCTTGAGGGCGTAGCGACAATCCAAGCGATGGTACTTTTTCGAGGTGATGCTGCCCATGAACTTGCCTTCGACTTCCTGGGACAAGGTTGAAGACGCCTGCAAAGAGCCTGAATTGCCGGCAAGTTCTTTTTCCTTATCGGTCAGGACGCCGGAATCTTCCTTTTCCGAAGCTTTTTCTGAGATCTCATTATGAACCGCACTCCCTTCTTCTGCTCGCACTTGCCCATCCTCTTGCCTGGAGACCTTGCTATCCAGGTCCAGATCAACCGGCCACGGAAATGTATCGAACACAGGCTTTTGCTCGAACTGAAGGCTGACTTTCCGTCGCTCTATTGCCAAGAGACCTTGAGGTCCCTTTGCCTCCAGGATGCAATCATACTCTCCAGCCGGAATTTTGACATTTTTAGCGATCTCAAAGCTATGATCCTGCTCAGGCTCGAGATCCATCAGCAGGTATTTTGTGCCAAATTGCACTATCGATCCCTTACAAAGAGTGGCATTGAGCAAGAGATAAGCCAGGCTGCTATTGCCTGGCAGCAAAATATTACCCCGCACACAAAAGAGGTCGCTTTGCAGTTCAGAATCAAAATCCATTTGCAGAGGAAGATTTTCCGGTTGATCCACTGACACGAGAGGTGTGACCGAAGTTTTTGGTGACTGTTCCAGGCAGCCCGTTGCGCAAAACAATGCTAATACAGTAGAGAATATTATTATAGGTATACCACACTTTCTAAAAAACTTTATTACCAATTGATCAACCCCTTTGTTTCCAGTGGAGATCCATACATCCCTGATATTAAACAAAAAGATGATAGATCACCCCTGCAGGGATCGTAGAGTTCGCAGCAATCCTTCCAGGCAGTCTAGTTGCCTCTTAAGCATATGCAAATCATGCTCATCTTTTACAGCAGCCGTAAGCTCTCGCAGCTTCGCTAAGAGAGCAGCACGTAGATTACCAATAGCAGCCGATAATTCTTCATCGCTTCGTTTGTCATTTTCCTGCAAATATGCGCGACCAATATTTGATCTCTCTTCCAGTTTTTCCCCTGATAAACCGGAAGGCTGCACCTTTGTTGGCGAATTAGGTTCACCGGCAAAGGAACAGACTGGACAGACGACTTCACCTTGGCAACGAAAGAGAGGTGCACCACAGTCATGATGTGTGGCCAGCATGGTACAGCCCTGCTCCAGAAGCTTGGTTATCTTGCTAAGAACTTCATCCTCATCCATGTCTCATACCTAAGTGCCACATACGTTTAAATACAACGACTATATCATCACTCTCAACTGATTAAGGCGAATATCATCATTAACCTTTTTCCCAGAAACACGGTGGGTGATTCTATGACAGCTGAAAATGTCCTTAAGCAATGTGTTGAGGTACTAGAACGTATTATGAGCGATGATGCCGTACCGAGGAACATCAGGCGCTCCGCAGAGAACGTCAAATCTATCCTCATGAGCGAGAATACCAGTGAAGCAATCAAGGCTGCATCTGCCATCTCCATACTTGACGAGATAAGCAATGATCCCAATATCCCTCTTCATACCAGGACTTTGATCTGGAATGTAGCCAGCCAACTTGAGACCATACCCGTAGCTTGAAGTTTCCGTTTCCATATACTGGTTATACGTTAGTCTTTTGGCTTGAAAGAGAGCATACACGAATAAAGGCATGCGCGTTATGCTCTTTCGGGTACTTTTCTCAGAAAAAATTACCTAACCGAATTTAGATCGCGGCAGGATAAATAATGAGCTAAGAGGGACCGTATGATTTCCACTGGAACCTCGACTCTACTATCTGCTGATGGGTTGAGTGAAGACCGGTTGCTTTTAACGAATATTTCACTGTAAACTGAACCCTCGTCGCGACCTGAAGCCTATTGGTTGTTTTAGCAAGTAGATCCTAATTTTGAAGACAGCTGGATTTTTGATCTCTTATTGCAAAAAAACGGCAGATGTTGCATATAGTAATCGTGATATACATAAAACATACTATGTTTTACAGCGATTAAGTTTATATACAAGCAAATGTAATCCTACAACAGGCCTTTTTTATTTCATTATCAATCATGAGTAAAGACCATTTTTTATTTGCATTCCACTGGAAACCATGGGGTGCGGCCCCTAAGTTCCATTGGAAACGTGGGGGTGTTCACCATAACTCTTAATATCTCCCAAGACCCAGGAAAAATTGTTAGAGGGGAATTATCTTGGTATCTATTTCGAAAGGGTTATTTGCTGATTTATTAGCGCAAGGAGGCATATTTCAGTCCAGAGATGTCTTGCGCCCCACTTATACGCCAAGCGAGCTACCTCATAGAGGCAATGAGATCAACGGCTTGGCATCTGTTTTAGTTCCTGCATTAAGAGGAGAAACCCCCTCCAATGTTCTTATCTATGGAAAAACTGGTACCGGTAAAACAGCGGTTGCCAAGTACGTAGGAAAAGAACTGGAAGAAGCAGGTTTTGGAGATATGAAGTGTACTGTGATCTACATCAACTGTGAAGTAGTAGACACTCAATACCGAATTCTAGCTCACCTGGCAAGACACTTTGACAAAGACATTCCAATGACCGGCTGGCCCACGGACCAGGTTTATGCAGAGTTTCGAAATGCGGTAGATGAAGCAAAACAAGTCGTAGTGATAATGCTGGATGAAGTAGACAAACTGGTTAAAAAAGGAGACGATGTTCTTTACAACCTCTCTCGCATTAACTCGGATCTGCTCCGTTCCAGAGTCAGCATCATTGGCATATCCAACGACTTAAAATTCACGGAGTTTCTAGATCCCAGGGTAAAAAGCTCTCTAGGTGAAGATGAGATCATATTTCCCCCTTACAATGCAGAACAGATAAGGGACATTCTTGAGCAGAGAGCCAGGCTTTCTTTCAGTCCAGGCGTTCTCCAAGAGAGCGTCATACCGCTGTGCGCTGCTTTTGCTGCTCAGGAGCATGGAGATGCTCGTAAAGCTCTGGATCTCTTGCGCATATCCGGAGAATTGGCGGAAAGAGCTCGCTCTGCTATTGTGTCCGAGGATCATGTACGTTCCGCCAGAGAAAAAATAGAACAAGATAGAGTAGAAGAAGTAATCAAGACGCTGCCCACTCAATCCAAGCTGGTGCTCTATAGTATTGTTCTATTAGAGGAACAGGGTACCAGAAACATTACTACCAGTGCCGTTTACAACATGTACAAACAACTCTGTCCTCTGGTTGAGACCGATTATTTAACTCATCGCAGGATAACTGATCTCATTGCAGAACTGGACATGTTGGGCATATTGCATACGATTGTGATCAGCAAAGGTCGATATGGTCGGACCAAAGAGATCACACTCAGTGTTTACTCCGGTAAACTCAAGTCTACGTTGCAGCAGGACTACCGGCTGAAGGTCTTGGGCAGTTTTATCGTGCCCCAGCAAGCTCGGCTGGCTCTCTGATGTCGTATGAATTGTTTCTGATTTATAAAATAAGGAAACATTTAGATACTTTGAGAGCGGCTCTGGGCTTGAGTGAAGCAATGATCCCAAGGATATGCTTGCTGGCGATAATTCTAATTGTATTCTCGTACGGGGCAGTTTCGAGTGATTACCTGGCCTTATCGAAATCTATCCAGCTCAAGGAGATATCAGCCCAAGAGGTCATGGCAGAAGTCAATAATAGTCCTATTATTCTTGACCGAGCAATCATAAGCGGAGATTTCTATTTAGATAAAAATCAAATTAATTCAATCAAGATAACCAATTCAGTATTCAGGGATAATATAAGCTGCAAAGGGACAACGTTTTATGCAGATGCGGACTTTGAAAATACCACCTTTCAAAAGAATGCGATCTTCAACGAAACGAAATTCATGACGGCTGCAAATTTCAATGCTACTCATTTCATGGGCGGAGCGATCTTCAATATGTCCCGTTTTGAGGATGGTGGGACTTTTGATTTTGCCTATTTCAATAATGCAGCAGACTTTGAGAGCGTTTGGTTCGATAAGTTTGCGACCTTTTATAATGCAACATTTATGAGCGATGCACAGTTTGCGTTCTCTCTGTTCAATGGTGCTTATGCCAACTTCGAATCGATAAACTGTGTTGGGGATGTCTATTTTTATGGGAGCCAGTTTAATACTTATGCAACCTTCTCCAATGCTCGGCTGGAGAAGAATGCAGATTTTCATGCTACAAAGTATTCAAATGGCGTAGGCTTTATCCAGACAAGATTCTTTGGTCCGGCGAATTTTGCACGATCTCGTTTTATTGCGGATTCCATCTTTTACCAATCGTTCTTCAAAGGTACGGCTACTTTCTCAAATGCTAATTTCGATGGGCCGGTATTCTTCAATGATACCGTATTTTCCAGGGATGCAAATTTCGATAATGTGCAATTCCTCTCACCTACTGATATGTCAAAAGCTTCCTTTGAGGGCGACTTGCAGATGAATAATACGAAAATCACCAGGATGGTATTCGATGATGCAACGTTTGGCAAAGCAACTCGGCTCTATCTGGCTAAGGCAGATATCAATAGGTTGATGGTAAGCTGGAGCCAGATCAGGGATATAATCAGCTTTGATAGTGCGGCCTATCTCTCATTGATTAAGAATTATAAAGATCTGGGTCAGAGCAATGATGCCAATGAATGCTACTACGAGCTTAGATATTTGAATCAGGGCAATAAGCCGATTGGCTTTTCCAAGCTCCTGGATGTCTTGGCGTGGCTCACCTGTGGTTATGGTGTTCGTCCTCAGTATGCACTCTTCTTTGGATTAGTGATCATTCTCATCTTTGCCTTCATTTATTGGTCCGGCAGGGGAGTAGAAGGCTTTCACGATATCCACGGTCACCAGCTTATGGTAGCTTCCCTCTTCTACAGCACAATTGCATTTACTGCCAATTCAAAGGGGCTTCCTTTGCGAGGGCGATATAAGTACCTGGGAATTATGGAGGGCATTATCGGATGGCTGCTCATGGCTCTATTCCTGGTGACACTGGGCAGGCTGATCATCGGATAATATGATCATTATCTACAAAATTGCGTAAGGTACCCACTGAAAGGTATCATTATCCTTCTTTAGATGGGCTATGGTGTAGGGCACGTCTTTTAGGTCACCAGCCTCATTCAGCTTCATCCATCCGAATTCGCCTCGATATCTTTTCGCAACCTCGGGAAATGCCAGTTTGAATGCTCTTGCTTCATCTGAGCCTGCCAATAGGTAGGCATAGGCGATAAGCCAGAGCGCATCATAATCGTTGGCTACTAGGGAACTGATCTCGCGTCCAGTTTCATTGAAGACTGCTTTCTTGATCTGTTCATATTTGGGTCTGCATGATCCCCCAATTACCGGTGAGAGGAAATGCACAGAATAGGCAAATTCTGCGGCTGTCTTATTCTGACTTATTGCCGCATTGGTAAGGTCGTTGCCGTACCATCTGACAGAGGCAAGGACCGGGTCGCCGATTGCTTGCGATAGGATGGTGACTATTTCGTCAAATGCTGAGACATAGACCGCCACATTATCCGTACTGTTGCCTTTGGTCGCATTTTCCACCAGAGTGTGCAAGAGGTTTAATTGGCTTGAAAAGTTGGTTGTCTGGGGATCGTAGCGGACAGCTTCTAGCATTATTCCCTCCTTTCCCTCAAACTCGCGTTTGGTGGCGCTGAGCATATCATCAGCCCACAGATCTCTTCGAGCCAGTGGAATTAGCACTTTTATGTCGTCTCTTTGCATCAGGAAGGTCAACAGTCGCGCCAGAGTGGCATCATCGGGCGCAAGCCTGAAGGTGGTGTCGTTGGCAATGGCGAGGGAAGACGCTGTACTGGTGCAGCTTATGAGGATAACTCCGTTTTGATCGGCATATTCGCGCACCCTGGCCAGAGATTGGCTTTGCTCCGGTCCTATCATGATCTTAATTCCCTGAGATTGCAGCTCTTGCAGAGCCTTTAAGGTTATTTCAGGGTCTGATTGAGTGTCTACAGCTACAACGCGAAGCCGAATTGTTCTGCTAAGATCGGAGAATAGCTTGTTGATATCCTCCTCTGCGATCTGCAGGGCGATCCGGGCAGATATTCCATAGTTGCTGTTCTCGCCGTGCAGGGGCAAAAGGGCACCGACGGTTAAAATATCTACCTCGGGTGGCGGCGAGGTGGGAGCACTCTCCACAACGCCAAAACAGGTGAGTACTGCAATAAAAATCAGAGCTATGATTCGAATCCTCATTGATAAATCATTACTATTATTAGAATTTAGGTTTAACTGTGACATTTTTAGAGCATTGTTAGATCAAAAAGCCGCCGATGGGATTCGAACCCATGGACTGCTGATTACGAATCAGCCGCTTTAACCGGGCTAAGCCACGGCGGCCCAAAAAACCAGAAAACCACAGACCCATGCGAATTTAAGTTTTGCGATCCTCGCACGGCTTTTCATCCGGCCCGCTCTTCTGTTTCTCTATCTCCTCGGCCAGCTGGGGCAGGAATATGCCGATATCTGTAACTAGGCCGATGGCCTGGGCTGATCCCCGGTCCATGAGCTTGGTCACAGTTGATGGATTGATGTCCACGCAGATGGTTTTGACGAAGGAGGGCAGCAGATTTCCTACGGCAATTGAGTGTAGCATGGTTCCCAGCATTATGGTCATGTCCACACCACGCAAAGCCTTGTCCATGGCGTCCTTGGCTCTGGCCGTGTCTGTGATCACCTCGGGCAGAGGCCCATCATCGCGAATGGAGCCCGCCAGAATATAGGTTATGCCTTTTACGGTGGCCTCATACATGATGCCCCCTTTGAGCTTGCCTTCGGCAATAGCGTTTTTAATGGAGCCGCTGGCCATAATCTCGCTGATGGCGTAGAGGTGATTTCGATGCCCTCCGGAGATGGCATTTCCCTGGCAATTCATGCCCAGACTGGTGCCAAAGAGCTGCCGCTCGATGTCATGCACAGCCACAGCGTTTCCAGCCAGGAGCACATCCACATAGCCCTCCCGGATGAGCCGGGCTAGCGATGGTGCAGCGCCGGTGTGAACCACGGCCGGACCGCAGACCACGGCAATCTTTCCGCCCGCCTTCTTGGTGCGCACGATCTCGCCGGCCAGCTGGCGTACCAGCTCTCCGCTGGGCCGCTCTGAGCTGACCTCATTGGACATAAAGCCGAAGAAGGTCTTCTCGCGGGGGCGTTCGGGCGGCACGACCTTGACGCCGCTGGTGCCGATGACCACACGTTCGCCCTTCTTGATATGGCCGATAGGAGTGCATATGGCCCGGCCATCTTGCAGCACGATGAGGCAGTCCATGTGATTGTGCTCCACCTCCACCCAGGTACCATGATAGCGCACATAGGTAGGGTGATTGGTAGTGGAGTAAAAGCCCCTGGGAACGACCATATCGCCGGGGGCAACACCGGTTTTGGCATCTTCCATCTCTACGAGGCGCGCTCCCAGGGAATGCAGCTCCAGCAGGACTCTGTCTAAGTGGGCTGCATCCTCGCCGGTGACGGTGATCTGCACATAGCTGCTGTCATTCTTCTTCTGGCCTATCTGAAAGTTCTTGATCTCAAACTCGCCGCCCATATCCATGATCTTGTCCAGAACACGTGTCAGCATCTGCGAGTCGATGAGATGGCCCTGCATCTCGATATCTGCAATTTCGCTCATAAGCTATTGCCTTCTACCACATTTCCCCATTCAGGAGCGCCTGGGTTTTATCGTTTGTGCTCATGATCAGCTTGGTTATTCGTATTAAATAGCCGCCGTCCTCGGGCTCGGGAGGCTCGAAGATGGTGCGAATGCCGCTTCTTCGCAGGTGATACTCAAAATCTCTGGCCGTCTGCAGGCTTTTCACCCGGATCTGTACCTTCTGCACAATATTCTCGCCGTTTTGTGCCCTTTCGATGGTCTCAACTAAAGGCAGGAGGATGCTCTCTCCCAAAGACAGAGCCCTCGACCGTCTCTCCTCTTTTGTCTCTTTCCACTCCACGCTCTGATAGCCCTCTCGCACCGCCCGGGAGACAAAGAAGTCTTGAGCATAGTCATTGTAGTAGCGAAAGGCCACAGCCAGGTCACTGCAATTGGTCCTGGAACTGGTATACTTTAGCGGCGGCACAAGGTTTTCCGGGTCTTTCATCACCACTCCCTCGCGTCCCTGCCGGCCCAGCTTGATCACTATCTCCTTGATCTTCTCGGCAGCATTCTCCTTATGAAACTCTCCCAGGAAGGCCGCAGAGCGCAAGCCGAACTCCTCTGCCACCTCATGCGTCCTATGAACGCCCAAAGTCCCTTTGTAGTTCTTTTCGGCAATATCGAAGAGATAGAAGTCAACGCCATCCGTAGGATAGATGTTGCTGGCTACATAGGGATTTTCCGGGCCCACCATCTCTGCGCATAAAATCCTTTTAGGATGCTTTTCGAATACTGCCTCTGGTATCTTTAGACGTGCCACTTCCGTAGAATAGGGGCAGATAAACCCGCCTCTGGTGAGGGCTACAATCTCGCCGTTTATTGAGAGGATGCGCACGTTATGGCCGTTCATCTTCTCCTCTACTGCTAGCGTATCGGAAAAATGTCGCTCTATTGCCGCGGCAAGCATGAGGGGGCGACGGATCTTGGGATAGCCAAAAACGATCTCGCCATTTTCAAAAATAGCTGTCCCGGCCTCGATCCCCGATGACTCTTTTTCAAAGCGGAGCAGCCGAGGCTTTGGCCAGGCGGATTCTCTGATTATGGTCTCTTGCAGGCCTTGCAGCCTGCTCTCTGTTATTCCCAGTCTCTGTGCAACTCTTGCCAGATTCATCCGGTCCTCACCAGATAATCCAATACGGACCGCCTGGTGATCATGCCCACGACCTCTTCTCTACGACTGAGAACGGGCAGGCCGCCTCTGTTCTCAGAGAGAATGATCTTCTTAACCTCCTCCAGAGGCGTGTCGGCATAGACGTACTTCACTTCATGAGTCATCACATCTGATACCAGGATGTTGAAGA
>JAQTXY010000430.1 GCA_028688535.1 Methanothrix sp.
CCCGTGATCTTCTCTTATCGATAAAGATGGAATTTGATGCCCAGGGTATCGAGATTCCTTACCCCAAGCGCCAATTGGTCCTAGGAAAGGAGCTTTCAGATAGACTTTCCGAGTTCAAAGGTAAAGACTCGCGCACATCTTTGAATTGAAATGTTAAAAGAAGCGAAAATTCTGCCGCCATGCAGAAGAGAAAAATAGTTCCAGGATTTAAAGAACGATCTAATGGATTTCTTCACCCATGCATTGCTGCCCTACCTGCTGGGCAGCTATCTCGGTCTTGATAAAAGGCTCCTTGCAGCCCTGGTGCTGGGCGGGATTGCTCCCGACCTGGATGTTTCTCTCTCTTTGATCAACAACGTCTATCCGACCACTCTTCTCCTGGTGCACAGAGGAATCACCCATACTCTCTTCTTTGGCTTCTTTTTCGCTCTGCTTATCTTCTATCTCGCATCCCGGGAGCAGATCAAGGGCTTCTTGGGCAGATTCATCAAATACGATCTCGAATTTTCCGCAAAAAGCCTGGTCTTTCTCTATGCCGGTGTTCTCATGCATCTCCTTGTGGACTATACGACCACGAGAGGCGCTCCACTCTTTTATCCCTGGCAGGCAGCCAGGTATTCAGCGGACATCTTCTCCCAGATAGAGCCTGCGGCACTTATCGCCAGCCTGCTGGTTTTGGCAGAGCTGATCAGAGAGAGGCATAGAATAGAATTTAACAAAAATATATTAATAATATTTGTGCTCTTCTTTTTAATTATGGGCGGGATAAGAATTGAAGGGAAGGCATCTGCAGAGAGCTTTTTTGACGGCCAGAATGCTATGGTCTACCCAGATTCCAATCCCTTCTCCTGGGTTGCTTTGGAGAATGACAGCCAACAGTTCCTGGTTTACAAGTATGACTCACTCACGAGAAAGGTCACCAACAGCTCGGCCTTTGCCAAAATAACCGTAGCCTCCAGCCTCACGCAGGCGAAAGTGGCCATAGACGAGGCCGAAAAGCTGCCCCAGGTAAGGCTCTTTCGCTGGAGGGCCTATGCGGTAGCCATTAACGCCACATCGCAGCAGAACGGATCATGGGTTATTGAGTATTACGATCCAGTGGTCAGGGCGCAGATGACCAACTCCGGGCCGGTTTTCAGGCCGGCACTGAAGGGATACGGGTCGGTATGGGTGAGGGTGAAGGACGGGGTGGGGAGGATAGAGGAGTGAGGGGATCAGGGGAGCTTATTGATTTTCAGGGGGAATGAGTTCGGCATTCTCCCAGGGCCTTAAGATTTCATGAACAAAATCCCAACCAGCTTCATCCAAATCACTTTCTAGAGAAAATGTGGCACTCCTGACATGTATGTTTCCTACTATCATATCCAGAGGTAATTCCATCTCCACCGGATAAATTAGAATCGCTTCACTACAGCCAATCGCTTCAGCATAAGCAATCACTTGATGGATATCACTCATGGAAGGAGGGCCACTCTTATACTTGGTATCCATTATGCACTTGGGTTGTTGGGAGATTTTGCTGCAAAGCACAAGGTCCATCCTAAACTTTAGATTCTGCCTGTGATCGATTATAATATCCCTTTGGGCTTCGATCGAGTATCCTTCTAGGGTTTGAGCCTTTAGCCATTCCGCGACAAAGAACTCATAAAGGTTAGCCATATTTACTAAAAAAGGAATCATCTCACGTTTTCCTATCCTGTGAGCTGGGCCCAGATGTTCAAGAAACAGCCTGCAAAGGGCATGCATAGGCCGATAATCATCATTCAGGCGGTTATAAATCCTGTCAAGGCAGGATTCGGGGGCGCAGGGCTCAAGTTCTGTAAAAGACAAGAGTTTCCGATAGACATGAGATACAGATTGTAATGAGTTCTTGGTGCATAGCCTGCTACGCAGGATCTGCAAAAGAGTCCATGTTAGGATCTGATTATCCTTGATATCAGAAGTATGCTCCTCAAAATGGCACTCCAGCTTCACATCCCATGGTCGCAGACTGGCTCGCTGGAGATCGATGCGTCCTCGAAGAAAAGGAAGCTGGTCAGATTTGGGCTGATATGAATGATAAAACCCTCTACGTGATCGATCCAGTATACGATGAGCCAATATTTTGGCTAATCGATCATAGAAATCCTCTAAAGTATCGCAATCGTAAAGCCCTTTTTCAGATAGGTGAAAGCTCTTTAAGCCATAAGCATACTCCAGCATCCCAAATAGATTGGTGATTTTCACACCTTTCTTCGGAAGCAGTCTGATGCCAACTTCAGATGTCAGTGGAACATATCCTACCCAATCCTGGGAAGTAAGCTGCCAATCAGAATCTGGCCCAAAGGATATCATCTCCACTGCGATTTTGTCGCTGAACTTCTTTTTGAGTATTTCTGCAGCTTCTACAGGAAGCCTCTCTCGATCGATCCTTATCGGAGTATGCTCAGCAAGTTCAATGATTTCAATGCAGCTCATAGATTGAGTTTTTCCTTGACGCTAGCCCATCTATAAATTTTTATTTTATCAGTATCATTGAAAAAGTGCTCCTCCAGATAGGGTTCAATCTCCATTGTCCAGATATCTTCAATTTGAGTGCTCAGATCCGTTCTTATGAAATACGAGATCCCAATTTCGTAAT
>JAQTXY010000431.1 GCA_028688535.1 Methanothrix sp.
TGGCTGCCTATTTGATCGAGCCGGCAAAGAATGATCGTGAGAAGGCCCGAGCTATATTCCGATGGATCACAGAGAACATTGACTACAATGTTGCTGTCTTTTTTGGTGGAGGCACCGGGGTCACGAATTCCGAGGATGTCCTGAAAAGCAGAAAATCGATCTGCTACGGCTATTCCGATCTCTTCCTCTCGTTGGCTGGAGAGGCTGGTCTGCAGGCGGTTAGGATCAAAGGCTACGGAAAGGGGTACGGATATGTGCCGGGAAAGGAATTTACCGGCCCCTTCAATCATGCCTGGAATGCCGTTAAAATAAACGGATCCTGGTATCTGATGGACTGCACCTGGGGGGCTGGGTATGTAAGCGGGGAAGGAAAGTACGTGCGCAAATTCGACGATCACTACTTTATGACGCCGCCTTCCCAATTTATCTTTAGCCACTTCCCGGATGAGGCCCGCTGGCAGCTTCTTGATGAGCCTCTATCAAAAGAGGAGTTTCAAAATCTGGTATATCTGGAGTCGGACTTTTTTAACCTGGGTCTGATGCTCGGGCAAAGAAATGGGACGATAAGC
Source organism: Methanothrix sp. (assembly GCA_028688535.1). Taxonomy (GTDB): domain Archaea; phylum Halobacteriota; class Methanosarcinia; order Methanotrichales; family Methanotrichaceae; genus Methanothrix. The sequence goes on from JAQTXY010000431.1 coordinate 570, forward strand.
GTGGATAAGCAGATCAATGTTTCCATTTTTGCACCGCAGGATGTGCTGATGATGGCAAAGCTGCAGTACGCGGATGGCGCGTCTGCCGGGGATGGCTACACATTTTGCCAGAGAGATGGGGGGCGATACGATATCTATGCCCAGTTTCCCAGCGCAGGAAGTTATATTTTGAAGGCCTATGCCAAGCCAAGAGACGATCCAGGAAAGTACGACTCTGTTTTGGAATACGGCATCAATGCCTCCTCAGGCGGTGGCGCCGGTTTTCCTATGACCTTTGAAACGTTCAGCGAGACGGGGGCTTATCTCTACGAGCCATTGGAAGGCAGGCTAGAGGCCGGGTCAGACTACCTATTCCGGATAAGAGTTCCAGATGCCAGGAATGTGTCAGTGGTATGCGGGAAGGAATGGACACATCTTGTGTCGCAAGGGAATCTATTTGAGGGAAATGCGACTGTGTTGAAGGGTGATGTGGTGGTCTTCGGTAAGTTTCAGGGAGATGGGTGGGATGGGCTGGTGAGGTACGAGGGGAAATAAATCAGAAACAAGGATACTAATAACGTATATAATATTATATTTATTTGGCTTAATTGTATTAGGAAAATCGCACCACAGAGTTGTGGGATCTCACCATATTGTCTAATTTATCCCCTCGAGCACTTTGGCAAAATGGGTGATTGGGCAGCCCAAAGGCCAGCGGTGGAAGATCTCGCTCTCTCTGAGGCGCGCTTCGGGATTGAAGGGAGTCAGGTCCTCCCGGCAGGAGGGCTCGCCGGGCGGGGGTGCTGGGGCAAATCTCATGGGCGTTTCAATTGAGCCACGACTTTTCAACCATTGAACACCACCTCGATGCGCGGAAAAACGGGACGTTCTCCATCCCATTAAGTCCATCCGTCTGGCCCGGACGGTCCTGCCTGGCAAGGGCATGCTCGCCAAATATTGTGCAACTGTGTGACGGCATTACTACTATCTAAACTTCCCCACGCAATATACTTTGGTGTTGTTTTCACTCTGCTGGGTTGCCGCGCGCGAAAAAAACGCGCCGCAGGGCGTGAGCCGCTCTCAACGCCGGGCAGGCTTGGATACAGCCGATTCAATCAGATCAGCTCTTCAATATGCTTCATCTCGCCTACATCGGTCAGGCCGCTGATCGACTCGTGCTTGATATAAATTCCGCATTCCTGTGCGGCTGCAATCAAGTTTGTGCCGCCCACAAGAGCTATTCCCACATGATCCCTCTCCACAGAGACGCCCAGCACATTCATATTCGGCTCGGACAGCTCTAGGACTCCGGTGAACTCCGCTGAGGTGAGAAGCTCGAGCACCTCCTCGATTCTCTCTCTGGCCAGCATGGGTGCCTCCTGGAGATTGCCCAGGATGCGCCCGTTTCCTGTGCGCATCATTCCCGTGATGTCCGTCAGCTCCTGAGAGGTAAGAACGTCAATGGGATCGATGGTTGTGGCCCAGTACATGAGCATATCTGTGAATCTGATCGGCTCGCGTTCAATCACCTCGATCAGGCCTCCGCCTTTGGGACGAACGGGTATGCCGGACTTGAGCAAAACACCGCTAATGGTCAGACTGCAAGCGGTCTTAATCTTTATCAGCCCATTTTCTTCTCCCAACGTAATCATAGGCGAGACTGCAAGGCCGCTCTGAATGATATCGTAAAAGACAGCTAACGCTTCATTCAGGTGTTGCTTTTCCACCAATGATGTGTTGGTAATGATTTTTCCATTCATCTTCACCGGATCAAAGCTAACCTGATGCATCAGGTTCTCGATCCGAGACAAGGTAAAGACCAGGGGGCCAGAGGATTTCACGAGAAGTAATATGCAAAGGGATTAATTAGCTTTTCACCTAAACTTCTCATTCAGGACTAATCCCCGCCAATTCATTGGCGGGAGTAGTCACGGCCAGTTAACCAGTCCCACCTTTGCCGCTCTCCTGGTGGCATTGCTGACGCCTGCCTTAGGGTCTGCTCTCCGGAAGTTATTGATGCTGGCAGTGTACATATCCGACATCAAGCCGCCAGGAACCTTATTGAATGC
>JAQTXY010000432.1 GCA_028688535.1 Methanothrix sp.
TATGCTGTGAGGTACCTGGGGTTCAAGATGTGGTAGTATTGTATCACCCCGTAAAACCCCAACTTTTAATTTTAGGCTCCATCTGTTTAATGTTCCGGTATCCTCTGTCCATTTATCGACAATCTTCAATATCCATTTGCCTTGGACACTCTTTCCTGAGAGTTGCTTTAATGCAGACATATTGCCGGGAGTGTAGGTCTCAACGAGATTATCTGTCCCACCACCTTGGCCTTCATGCAGGTGTATGATCGTGTTATCCGGGCTGATTAATAATACCATCAAGTCACCTTGATATGTATGAGAGATATCAATAGAAACTGCCTCAACTGATTCGATTATCCCCTTATCGTCAATTTGTATTGTGCTGGTGATTCCCAAAAGGTCGCCATCTGGAATTGGGGTCCTTGGAGAAACCTCTTTCTCAATGATATGACTGGGCTTGGAATCATCCTTAAGAGCCTTAAGGGCTTTATAGGCGTTAATTCGTCCATAACCATAAAATATACTGTAACCGTTGACATATCTCCCGCTCTCTTGACAGATCTTATCTGCGGTCTCGCACATGTATTTTCTGACTTGCTCCCATGTCAGATTAGGATTGAGAGATAATAATAAAGCTGCGACTCCCGCGGCCATCGGTGTAGCTGAGGAAGTACCTCCGAATGAGTTTGCATAAAGTCCTTCTGCATCACCGCTACCACGTTCCCAGTATTGAATCCTCTACCGGGAATCGATACATCCGTAGTATAGATTCCCTTTGTACCTCCGCTGCTTGGGGCAACAAGGTCAATTCCCTCTCCATAGTTGCTATAATAGGCGCGACCACCCATATTAGTTGAAGCTCCTACGGCGAAAGCCTCAGGGACGCTGGCTGGAAATCCACTTTCCGAATTATTATCGTTTCCCGTGGCTACAAATACAGGACATCCTTTTCCATTGCGGCCAGTGGCAACGACATCTTTGATGGCATACTCAACGTTATTGCTCTTGGCAGTTCCCAAGCTATTACTCAGTACATCAGCTATCCGTCCCGCATAGCGAATAGCCTGGGCCAGTGTCCCCTGTTGGACCATATCATCCCCCATGAAGATTTTCACGGGAAGAATCTTGCAGTTTAAGGCAATTCCAGCAACATCCGATGGCCCGATTCCTGCAGCCGCTGCCACACCGGCACAAGGAGTCCCATGAATATCATTTCCACTTAATCTGCTATAAGGAGGGGTAAACTTCTGCGGGCGCGGATTATCGGTATCGCCAAAGAAGTTCCAGCCATGAACATCAGGTTTGGAGCTATCCTCTCTAAACAAATATTCTTTGCTATATATTGATTAAATATACTATTTATATCTTTTATAGATGGCACAATCTTCCTACCACTCCTTAGCCGCTGCTAGTTCCCTAGACAGCATTTCGCAATAATCTTGGAGATCAGATCGATGGAAGGAAATAAAGGCCCATAATACATGAAAAGACTCCTGCATAAGATTGATGATAAAAATAGTCTCGTATCATATGTGAATCTCAGTCTTGGATGCCAAAGCTCTTCCCAGCCAGCTCCTTCAGCCTCTCTAGGTTATCTCTGGCCCGCGGAAAAACGTTGCACTGGGATAGGTCCTTGGGATTGCAAGCGACCAGGAGATCCATGACACTGTCCGCCATTCCGAAACAGTCCTTCGTCCATGATGAAGAGCGCCTCGATCTCCTGCAAGATTTCTGTGCGCTCCAGCTCGTCACGGATCATTGTTAGCAAAAGGTGCGCCTGAGATTTTAATGTAACTTATCCCAACACCCATCAAAAGATTAAAGTAAATGACAAAATAGCTTAATATTAATACCCACATGAGTAGGAATGATTTCATGATCAACGTAATAATAGATCAAGAGAGCTGCATAAAATGCGGCCAGTGCTGGGAATCCTGTCCTGATTTTTTTGTTGAGAATGCAGAAGACGGATACAGTCAAGTGATTTCGAAATATCGGATCGCAGGCAAGCAAAACGAAGGTGTTGCTTTCGAGGATTTGGAAAAGTGCGTGAAGAAAGCATCAGAGGACTGCCCTGCCCATGTGATCCATGTTGGTCCTCCTGCACAAGGCTTTGATCCCGTTTAGACCTTAAGAGGGCTTGAATATGATAACCACAGAATCATAAGATCGACAAAAGAAGAAGGTGCTCATTCTCTGCATCCATAACTCTGCTCGCACTCAGATGGCGGAGGGCCTCTTGCGGGCCTATGTATCCGAATCGATACGAGGCTTACAGCGCCGGAGTTATGGCCACCTCGATCGATCCTCGTGCTGTAAGGGCCATGGCAGAAATCGTCATTGATATTTCCGCTCAGAGATTCAAAACCGCCCAAAAATTTTGCAATATAATATTCGACCCGGCGGTCACAGTCTGCGACGGTGCAAGCCAGGCCTGCCCGATATGTAGCAGACAGCTGCAGCTGCCCAGTAAATCACCTCAAGCAAGAGAGGTCATTCATAGGAGCTTTGCCGATCCAGCCACAGCTGCAGGATCGGAAGTGGAGCAGCTTGGAGCTTTCCGAAGGTTCAGAGACGAGATAAATGAGGGGATTGCCCAGACCTTAGAGTGATGATGTGCTTAGAAAAAAC
>JAQTXY010000042.1 GCA_028688535.1 Methanothrix sp.
ATATCACGCCGCTTCGTGCCTTAAATCGGGATATGTTGCGCCGATTTTTGGAATGGGGGGAGAGGCTGCACATCAGCGTCGCAGTTCGACATGGCGACACCAGCCAGGCGGATCGGAGAAAACAGGCCCTAAAGCCGCCGGATCTTCTCATCACAACCCCTGAAACATTGCAGATAATGCTGACTGGAAAACTCCTGCGCAAGAATCTTTCTACTGTCAAGACCGTGGTGGTAGACGAGGTGCATGAGATGGCCTCCACCAAGCGCGGATCGCAGCTGGCTGTGCTCCTGGAGAGGCTGGCAGAGCTTGCCGGCGATTTTCAAAGAATTGGGCTTTCAGCCACCGTGGGCTCGCCGCAGGTCGTGGCCAGGCTGCTCGTAGGAACGAAACGGAGCTCTAAAATCATCCAGACGGATGTGGAGAGGGCCAGCGACTTTCGTGTTGTCAGCCCCGCTCCCAGCAGAGGGGATTATGCCATGGCCAGCACCCTGGAATGCGATCCCCGTCTGGCTGCGCAGATTCGCTTTATCCGAGAGACGGTGCACAATAAAAAGTGCCTCATCTTTGTGAATACCCGGCAGGCGGCTGAGGTCCTGGGCTCCCGGTTCCGTCAGCTTGGCGAGCCTATCGGCGTGCACCACGGCAGTCTCTCAGTTGAAACGCGAGTGGAAGCTGAAGAGGCCTTCAAAGCCGGCGATTTGCGAGGCCTGATCTGCACCTCCTCTATGGAACTGGGAATAGATATCGGTGATGTGGACCACGTTATTCAGTACAGCTCTCCGCGCGCCGTTGCCCGTCTTTTGCAGCGCGTTGGCCGTTCTGGACACAAGATAGGTCTCGTCTCTTCCGGGACCATCATAGCCACCAGCGCCGATGATGTGGCCGAGGGCTGCGCCATTGCCCGCGGGGCGGCAGCCGGCGAGCTGGAATCCATTTTGATTCATGAGAAGCCCACAGATGTCCTGGCCAATCAGATTGTAGGACTGGAAATGGATTTTGGCGACATCGATAGGGAGACGGTGCACCGAATCGTCACCAGAGCCTATCCCTTCCGGGATCTGTCGAAGGAGGAGATGGATGGCGTCATCACTCAAATGGTGGAGCATCGGCTGGCATGGCCGGATGGCGATATTTTGCAGAGGACTCGCAAGGCGCGGGAGTACTACATCGAGAACCTCTCCATGATTCCGGATGAGAAGAGGTATAACGTCTACGACATAGTAGGCCGCCGCTGTGTGGGAACTCTGGATGAGGCATTTGTCATAAGCTTCGCCCAGCCGGGGGCTACATTCGTCACCAAGGGAGAGATCTGGGAGATCACCGAGATTGCAGAGGATGAGATTAAGGTGGTGCCCATTCACCGGAGCGGAGAGATTCCCAGTTGGACTGGGGAGGAGATTCCCGTTCCCTTTGAGGTGGCCCAGGAGGTGGGCAGCATACGGCGGGAGATCTTGCAGACCCTGGAGAGCTTTGGAAGCGAAGGAGACGAAGGAGCCGAAAATGAGTCTCTCGCCGGCAACGGTGCCGATCGGGCGGTGGCCATGCTGCAGAGAAAGTATCCGCTGGAGGATGTTGCGGCAAGAGAGCTTGTCGATCTCATCAAAAAACAGATGGAGAAACATTTGCCTGTTCCCGATGAATCTCATATCGTGGTGGAGAGCGGGGGGGAGGGCGCCATCATCAATGCCTGTTTCGGCCATAAGACCAATGACACACTGGGCCGGATCATAACTGCCATACTTTCCGCCAGGTTCGGCAGCAATGTTGCCCTGCAAATTGATCCATACAGAATTGAGCTGACACTGCCCCGCGTCCTGCTGGCTGAGGAGATCAAGAAGTTGCTCATGGAGCTGGACAAAACTTACGTAGAGCCCATCCTGGAGATGACTCTCAAGAATACTACGCTCCTCCGCTGGAAGATGGTGCACGTAGCCCGCAAATTCGGGGCCTTCTCTCGGGATGTGGACTATCAGAGGGTGAGCATGGCCAAGCTTCTGGCTGTCTTCGAGGGCACGCCTATGTACCGGGAGGCGTTGCGGGAGATCTATCATGACCGACTGGACATAGAACGGGCCAAATGGGTGTTGGAGAGAATTCAGGACGGCTCAATTGAGATCATCGCCAGCTCGCCTAGCCCCATCGGAACCTCTGGCAGAGGCGGAGGCAGGGATGTCACATCGCCAGAGCACGCTGATGCAGCGGTCATTGATCTCTTAAAAAACCGCATCATGAACGATCGGGTCCTCCTCTTCTGCGTCAACTGCAAGAAATGGAAGAGCATGCGCCAGGTGGAGCGAGTGGCAGAGCAGCCGGAATGTCCCTTATGCGGATCACGCATGGTGGCAGCCCTCAAGCCCTGGGAAGAAGAGGAGATCAAGATCGTCAAGAAGCCGGAGAAGAAGAAGACCGCTGAAGACAAGCGCAGGACCAAGCGGGTCTTTCGCAATGCCAACCTGGTCTTGAGCTACGGCAAGACCGCAGCTATCGCTTTAGCGAGCCGGGGACTTGGCCCGGAGACGGCGGCGAGGGTGGTGGGAAAGATGCAGAGTGATGAACTGGAGTTCTACCGGGATATTCTGAAGGCGGAGAGGGAGTATGCCAGGACGAAGAGGTTTTGGGGGTGAGATAACAGGGATTTACCCGCTGAAAGCAAAAGGCTGTGGAGTCCTGAAATTATAGTATCCAAATTATTCATATAATTTCGCAACTAAAGTCTCGATCATAGCAATGCCTCGTCTTCTTTCATATGTTTCTCTTTAAGAGTTGGCAATGCTTAACTTTTTGTCCACACGGAAAAAGGCTAAATAGAATCAGCCAAAGGCGTAGCGAGGTGACTTTATGCCAACAAGCAAAAAACAATTAGAGAAACTGAACCGGGTGAAGAAAGCCAAGGCAGAAGAGCTTTCGAAGCTGGCTGCAGCGGGCAGCCAAGACGCTAAGAAGAAGCTCAAGAAGCTCGAGAAAAAGATGAAGTAGCCGTCTGATTTTCTACATAATTTTATTTTCTTTTTAATGACTTCGTAAGTCATGTATTTCTTGTTCTGGCAGGGCGGCGAAAGGCCTAATCTTCTTTGCTCTCATCGCGCCACTTTGGCCTTGGCTTCTGGAATCTGCTTGATAAATGGTTTATTCGATAAAAGTAGCCATAAGGCCAGGCAGGTTAAACCGGTGAGGATGTTCATCCCCCCCAAGACCTGTATGGTATTGCTCCAGGGCAGCGAGATTATGGTCATGCCGACGCTGCCCATAAAGATGCCAAAGCAGCTCATGAGGGCCGAAGCTGAACCGGTATCCTCTTCCTGCTGCTCGAGCATCAGATTTGCGCCTGGAGTGCGCACACAGCTGGCCATAAGCGTGGCAGGCAGCAACACTAGGGCAAATATTATGGGTTTGATGCTTCCCAGAAGAGCAATCATTAGTCCGCTAGCTGAGATCGTGGCAAAACAGGACATGATGATCGATCGGCGCAGAAAGCGTCTAGCCAGCCGGAGATATAACACGGGCCCAGTGATCATTCCCAGGGCATTGAAGGCAAAATAGTAGCTGTAGGTCTGCTCGCTCAGGCCGAATCCATTTATATAAATATACGACGATGCTGCTATGAATGCCATGCTGGATAGGCTGAGCAATGAAAAGATCAAGAGCAAGGAAGCAAAGCCAGGATTTTTTGCTACTTTGCCAAGCCTTCCCCAGGCCTGCTCTGCCGTTCCAGTATAGCGTTTCTCAGCAGTTTCCTGCAAAGCTATGCTTCCCGCCAGCGCCAGCAGGCCGATGCCTCCGAGAATCAGGAACACTCCTCTCCAGGAGGTTATGCGAAGCAAGAGAGCGCCTAGGACAGGTGCGGCCATGGGAGATATGAGAACCATGGACTGAACCAGAGCTAAAATCGTCTCCCGATTTTTTCTGTCGTAGACATCTTTGATTATGGCGGTGGCTACGGCAAAAGCCCCGCTACCACCCAGGGCTTGCAGGATCCGGAATAATATTAATTGGTATATATCTACAGAACCTGCGCACAGAAAGCTGGCCACAGAATAAATGGACAGAGCAATCAGTAGTATCGGTCTGCGTCCGTATTTGTCGCTTTGCGGCCCCCAAAAAAGAGTCCCTCCTGCGAAAAAGACAAAAAACAGGATCAAAGTAAGATTGGCAAGGTCAGTTGATACCCCGAAAAATTTGGCCATGCCCGGCAAGGCAGGCAGATAGAGGTCCGTAGATAATGGAACGAACGCGCTCAGGAATGCTATGAGTCCGATTAGCCCCTTTTCACCCAGATATTTTTGTCTCAATCTCCGCCCCAACAGCTCTTCTTTTTCTCTATCCTCTCCAGGAGATCGCACAGCTTATTAGCGCTGGCGACGACCGTCTTTCTGCCGATGCGATCCTCAGCCGCAGGCCGAACGGCAATGCCTCCGAAGTGCGCATCATCGCCAACTACTATCATGCCGTGGATGTGCATCCAGGCGTGCACCGTCTCCAGTGCCTTCTCCTGGCCGCCGTTTCTTGCTCCTCCAACGCTAAGCGCGCAGCCGACCTTATCTTTAAGACGAAAGCCCTGTCTGCGCAGCGGAATGGTCCGATCGAAGATTGCTTTGAGTTGAGCAGTCACGCTTCCAAAGTAGACCGGCGTGGCGATGATAATACCGTCTGCTCTCTCTAGCGAGCCGAGGACATCTGTCATATCGTCCTCTTTAGGACAGGATTTTCCTTTGCTGCAGTCCCCGCAGTCATTACAAAAATCCACACTCATCTCCGAAACGAGCAACCTCTCTGTCTCAAAGCCCCTCTCTTTGGCTACTGATAGGGCTTCATTTAAGAGCAACTCAGTATTTCCGGCTTTTCTAGGACTGCCGCATATGCCAACTACTATCACCTTTTGCTCCCTCCTCTAAAGGACCCGGCAAAAGAAGATCTTCTTTTCATATTCATGCAATCTTTCTTTTCTGTATTATAGATCTACCTGTCACTATTGAATATTATGAGCTGGTAGCGGCCTTGGAGCAGGTTTCTGGTTTACCACATAAATCTGGTTTACCACATATTTTTATGCCATGGGGCCAAAAACAACGGATGTAGGTCTATACGATGCAGGTCGAAAAGATATGCAAACAAAGGATTTTTCCGGCCTTGATCGCCATATTTGTAATGCTTTGTCAGTCTGGGGTTGGGGTCGTATGGCAATATGTGGACAGCTATAGCTCAGATTCTCAGAACGCCCAGCCGTCTTTATCGTCTGTTGCATTGGCATCAGATGTCAAGGGCAAAGCGCCGTCTACTGAGAGCTCATTCGCGACAGGTATAGGTCTCTGGAGCTGGGGAGGATCACCAAGGGGATTTTCCATCGCCAATGGGACGCTTAAATATCCGGATGACTACTATACATCTCATTTTAACCTGGGATATGGCAAGAGTGATTTTCCATATGGCCAGAATAAGCTTCAGAACTTGAGCCAATACTCCACCGGATTTGCCACGGGATTTACTACGAATTATCCTGGATATAATATCTATAGCCTTCTCTCTGACGGGAAGTCCAGTTACGATCCCTGGAATAACTATCCTGGATATGATCCTAATTACCCATATGGATATACCGGCTCCTGAGGACTGGCCGGTTTTGCCAGCTTTTTCATCAGGTGCTGATTATCAATGATCCGACCTGGAATATGTTTCGCGAATAAACTATGTAGCATATCGTATTTCTTCTCAGTCGAGCCTTGAGAGATTTGCTTAAAAAGTCTTTTTTCCAGAGCAAGGTTAATATCCAATACACGAATTTTATTATGGGATTTTGGATGAATGTAGAGATCACATCGCTCCTGGACCAAGATGTCTATACTCAAAAGGGCGTCTTTGTGGGCAGGGTAGAAGATGCCGTCCTTGACCCTGAGAACGGCGTGGTGAGCGGCCTGGCTCTAGGAGACGTTAACCGGGAGCTATTTGATCAAAAGGGTAAGGGGATCGTAATACCTTATCGCTGGGTTACTGCAGTTGGCGATATAGTCATTATCCGGCACCTGACTCGAAATGCAAAGGATCAGCGCAAAGTCGACTAGCTGGGAGATTTATTCCGGCCTATGTGCTCGCGCGCCACTGGTAGTTAGAGCGGACGGAAGAGGTTTCAAAAAGGTGCTGGAGGAAAGCATTAAGCCTTACGACATTGACTTTGCCAGATCGATGGCGAGCGTCGTAGTGAGATTCTTTTTAGATTTTGGGCCAACTCCCGCTCTGGCCTTCACATTCTCTGATGAGATCAGCTTGGTCTTTCTTGATGCGCCCTTTTCCGGTAGAGTGGAAAAAATCGATTCGCTGGTCGCAGGTTTTCTCTCTGCGGCGCTATCGTTGGAGCTTCAAAGGCTCGTTTCCATGGATTGCCGCACGATCCCTCTTTGCAGGGAGGAGATATGCAGCTACCTTGTGGAGCGGCAGAATGAAACCTGGCGAAATCATGTCTTCTCATATGGATTTTACATGCTGCGAGAGGAGGGTCTTAATGAGGCCCAAGCCATGGAAAAGCTGCGAGGGTTAAGGGAGCGGGAGATTCATGAGCTTGTCTTCCAGAAGGGCATAAATCTGGCCAAGACTCCTGCCTGGGAAAGGCGAGGCATAATGGTCTACCGTAAAGTTGGGCATGTGGCAGTGGATTGGGATATTCCGCTCTTCTCAACAAAAGAGGGAAAAGCGATTTTGGCAGAGATGATTAGCGAGCCAAGTACAGGATAAAATAATCTAGTAACCATCATCTATCGCTTTGGGAAAGAATCGTGAAGTATCTCTTAATTATATCTCTGTTTTCAGGAGGAAGGCTCTCGATATAGAGTTCAGATGGAACTGCCGTTGCATCTCCCGCTTGGGATTGCGAGAATACACGCTCTACCGGCTCTGTGTTTCTGGCTAGAGATCCGGCTCCTATTCCCGGATAGAGCATAATTTCCATCTTGTTCTCATTTAAAACAGCCAGAGAGGGATTGCCGAAAAGGTTTCCTGTGAGGTTTATTTCCTGGTTTGCGTTTTGCGCCGGCATCTCGTTCTCGAAAGCAGAAAGGGCTTTGTCCCTCAGATCGGCAAGGGACTGAAAATCCGATGGATTGATAATCTCGCTCTGCGCCAGGAGAATGGCAGCGCCTGCAATGATTACGATGGCAAATGCCCTGCTGCTTATCCGCCGTGAATTGAGGATATCTGAAGGCTTGATCTTATTCAGGCTTGCTTTGAGATCTCTTGCAAGGTCTTGCATGGGCAGGGAATCGACATCGCGATTGTCGTAAGCGGTGCGGGCTTTCTCTGAGAGTTGTGGTCCCAAGAGGGGAAATATATCCGCCTTTTTTCTCCTCTTGATGAGCATGGCCCCAGCCAAGCCGATGATTATAGAGATAATTGCAGGTGATGCCGCGAGGAGATAAACATCCTGATAATAGAAGTTCATAAATCCGGGAAGGCCTATAATCTCTGCCAGGGCATAAACTGCAATGGAAATTATGGTCGCGTTCATTGCCCATATGGTTCTTTCAAAGCGTTGGTATGCCTGGGTCAGCCTGCTCAGGGGTTGGAGAAATTCATAGGGCCCTTTCACAATAATTATTCCTATGGTGCAAATAAATAGTTTTTGCAGGTAATGCTGAAAAGAGTTTATATTACCTGGTCAATGGAATAAAAAATGGCTGGCATCTATGGATTAAGAAAAAGGCTTTTGCTTGTTCTGCTAGCTTTTGCTCTACTGCCAATGGTTATTCTAGGGATCATATCTTTAGTAGAGATGAACCATGCGTCTGTGGATGTTCAGAGTAATATCACTAGCCTTAGCACATCCTTAAATCGTTCCTCATTGGAGGTTGGTCGAGGCGGTGCCGATCAGGTGCAGCTAGCTATCGCGAAGTCCCGCCAGTATGATGAGTTCTTCGGGCGCATAGCTTCTGAGAACGAGCTGGTTGCCGGTTATTTGGCAGCCGGATCCACAAATGAGAGTTGCACTCCAGAAGGAATATGGGTTGCTCCGATCGATTCCAATCAGATAACTTCTGATATAAGAGATGCCACCATAAGATCACTATGTGCTCCTGCCAGGATTATGCAGGCACTTCACAAGAGCAAATCGTCACAATATCTATCATATATAGGAACCGAGGATGGGGTGCTGGCGGTATGGCCTTACAGCAACAAGACTCTGCGTAATACGGCACCTTTCAGTTACAAGGATATGCCGTATTATTCTCAGGCCAGGCAAAAGAAGAAGACCATCTGGACCGGGCCATACGTGACTGATAAGGGAGATTATGCAATTACCGTTACAACACCCTTCTATCGAAAAGATGTGTTTGCAGGCATTGCGGGAATGGATGTATCTTTATATCCAATTTACAGCGATCTGTCATCCCTGCAGGGTAGAGGCTATCCATTTATTATGGATTCGTCTGGCTTGATAATTTATCGATCAAAAAATAAGCCGGAAAACGATCTGAAAGAGCTCTTCGTAACAGATAACCTATTTGAATCCAACAATCCCGAGGTCAGGGCTCTGGTTAGAAACATGATAAAGGAAAGCTCCGGCTCAAGTGTGATCGGGCTAGGTGATGGAGACGGCTACGTGGCTTTCTCGCGCATAGCAACACTTGGCTGGATAGTCTGCATTGCTTATCCTGCCGAAGAGATGAGCTTGCCAGCTCGATACATTGATTCCGGTGTTAAGGATGTTGCTATGAGCGCAACTGCCGGCTTGAATGATGCTTCGCGAAAGGTTTGGGAATACGCGTTGACTCTCTTCGTCCTCACAGTCTTTTCCGTATTGGGAGCTGGATGGTTGATGAGCAGAAGAATCGATGGCCAGATCGAGTCGCTTTCCAATGCGGCTGCAAAGATATCTCGAGGCGAGTTTAACGTTGCAATTGAGATTTCCGGTGAACTGTCTCCTCTGGCGGTATCCTTCAATAAAATGGCGCAGGGTCTGAAGGGATACGTGGGAAGGCAAGAGGCCGAAGCAGTTTTGCGGGGCGGCTCCGGCAAGGAGATGGCTTTCCTCGAAGGGGTGAAGCGTAACCTGATTCCCGTGAATGTGCCACAAGAAGAAGAATATGAAATCAAGACGCTTTACTGGCCTTCGGAGATGGATGGTTTTGATCTCTACGATATTGCCCGAGCCGGTGATAAGATAGCTTTTGCAATGGCGGGTGTAGGTGGGGATGGTGTCCAGGCAGCAATGCTTGCCATCATGTCGCGAACGCTCATTCGTGCCTCGCCTGATAAATTGGATCCGGCAAAAGCGATCAGCGACCTGAATATGCAGATAAATCAGTATGGTCATGGAACTAATCTGGCATGCTTTTATGCGCTGTTAGATCCCGTTAATCACACTTTAGAGTATGTGAACGCCGGCTTTAATCCGCCTTTCATTGTCGATCCGGGAGGAATGGTGGATACATTGGGTGGCGGTGGCATAGCTCTTGGTATGCTGGATAGAATGGATCTGGAAAAGACGCTAATACCCATTCAGCTGGGCGATGTAATGGTCATGTATTCCAATGGTGTCGTGGAGCTGGAAAACGGTTCAAATGGTCAATTTGGCATAGAGCGGCTGATTAACCTGGTCATAAACAACCGACATCGCACTGCCTCTGAGATATTGATGATTGCAGAGAAGAGTCTTCTTGATTATTCCAAGTCAAAGCGATCTTCTTCGGATGTAACCCTAATAATTATCAAACGAAGTTAGTGATTTATGTATAATTCTTTTTGTCCGAGAGATAAGCATAGGCGTTCGAACTAATTTATTACAAGTACTATTATTCAAATTTCTTTCCTTTGGCTATCGGGTTTTTTTGTGCGCTACCTATAAATACAGGTCTCCCCTTGGAGAGGAGGCCGATGCGATGGGCTCGTAGGATTCGCTTTCAGTCTCCGGATTAAAACCTGGGGAGCATGGAGGTGCCAAAATCCTTAAATACGAGTTTCGATCACAATGGCTGCCGAAAAGAGTTCAAGTTTTCGTGTCTCCTTCGCGACTTCTCCTCATGGTCAAGTCCAAGTGACTCGAAAGCTATAAATACTACGAACTCCTTTTGAGTTGGTCCAATAATCGACGCCCAAGAGGTCTGCTGAAGAGCAACCTTTAAATAGTAGTAATGCGTACAGAATTGGGCCGATGAGGCGTCGCAACCTGTAATCCCAACCCAGCCAAGAATCGCTGGAATGGATGAAAAGCTGCGATTGAAACATATGGAGACGCGAGTTTTTTCGTGTCTGACATTGGTCTTGGCGACTCAGCCAATTCCGACTGGTTTTCGGAATAACATGATTGAGTTTAAAGAGAACTTCCTAGAAGGATAAGAATTCTGGTTGATCCTGCCAGAGGTTACT
>JAQTXY010000043.1 GCA_028688535.1 Methanothrix sp.
ACCATAATTTCACCGTAGAACTAGTTAACAACAACCATACGCCCTTAGTTCCTGCTAAGTATGCTATGATTAATGTGACCGTGACCTCAACAGATGCAAAAACACCTACTGCAACATCTAGTGCATCCGCCAGTGGTTATTAGTCCGCCAAGCTTATAAGAGAATTCATAATATCCAATGATGTATTGCCCTATCGGCATCTCTTTTTAATTATCCTAGATCTAGTGTATTCAACCATTTAAAAAGTTATTTATCTTAAGAGCGCCTGAATATACATGGTTCTCCAGTTATTTCAATTAGAAGGAATGATTTAAAATGAAAAAAATTAAATTAATTCTTATTACCATGCTGGTAATATTGACCGCGGGCATAACTGGTTGCGTGGAAAAAACTCCTCAAAGGACTAATACCATCGAGATTAAGAATTTTTCATTTCAGCCAAGTTCGATCACGATATCTCCAGAAACAATTGTAACCTGGATTAACAATGATCCTGTAGAACATACAGTAACCAGCTCCGATGGGCTATTCGACTCAGGTAATATCGCCTCGGGTGAAATGTTCAATTTTACCTTCTCAAAACCTGGAAAGTACCAGTATCAATGCTTGATTCATCCATCTATGGTGGGCTATGTCATAGTCGATTCTGTGCAGAAGGAGCCAGCAATTGCTAATGCCACTAGCTCCACCTTGGCAAAGGTAAAGAACGGCAGCATAAATATGACTAATCAAAACCTTGTAGTTGGGTTGAAATTGATTGCGTCAGGCTTTGCTGCTCCAATGGAATTTATCAGCTCCAAAGATGGACGAATGTTCGTCGTCGACCAAATCGGACTTGTCAAGGTGGTAACGGCAGATGGAATGCTGCAAGAGAAGCCTTTTTTAAATATAAGCGATCGCATGGCCAAACTTTCTCCAAACTATGATGAACGCGGACTATTGGGCCTGGCATTTCACCCTGATTTTGCCAGGAATGGTCGTGTATTCGTGTTTTACAGCGCGCCGCTGAGATCAGGAGCACCAGAAGGTTGGAGCTGCACAAATAACCTCTCCGAGTTTCGTGTCTCGAAAGACGACCTGAATACGGTTGATATGGACTCGGAAAAATTCCTTCTTCAGATCGATAAGCCTCAAATGAACCATAATGGAGGGACCATCGTCTTCGGGCCGGATGGGTATCTGTATTTGCCTTTGGGCGATGGCGGGGGGGCGAACGATGTTGGCATGGGACACGTTTCCGGAGGTAATGCCCAGAATACCTCAACGCTTTTGGGCAAGATTCTGCGTATCGATGTGAATGTGAATAACGGCAGCGCAGCATATGGCATTCCCGCCGATAACCCCTTCGTCAATGAAAAGGGCTTCTTGCCTGAGATCTGGGCTTATGGACTGAGAAATCCCTACAGGATCTCCTTTGATTCTGCAGGCCGTCTCTTCGTAGCCGATGCCGGACAGAACCTCTGGGAAGAGGTGGACCTGGTCAGTAAAGGAGGCAACTATGGCTGGAATATCAGGGAAGGAACTCACTGCTTCGATCCCAATAGCCCGAAAGCGTCACCTGCCAGCTGCCCAGAAGTAGGCCGCAAAGGAGAATCGCTCTTGGGACCTGTAATAGAGTATGACCATACTGATCGCACCGTGGTTGTAGGTGGTTATGTTTATGATGGCAACGTGCTGATGCCGCTTGCTGGCAGCTATATATTTGCAGATTGGTCTGGCAGCTTTGCCAAAGGAGACGGCAAGCTTTACATGGCTAACTCTAGCGGGGAGGGGCTCTGGAATATGGAAGAGATCCGTGTCGCAGACAGACCCGGCGAAAGGATCAATGAGTATATTCGCTCCTTTGGTCAGGACGACGAGGGCGAGCTTTATGTCCTGACATCGGATGTGGCAGGACCCACAGGAAAGACGGGAAAGATTTACAAGATGGTTCCACCTGCAAAATAGGCCAATTTTGCAGATAATTTTGGAGAAGAACGGCAGGCCACCAAATGGCCTGTCTTAATTAAATATTATTAGATTAAGAAAATTATGGAACAAACGGGTATGAATCAATGGGTGAGTAAAATCTAGCCATTTCAATGGATATTGCTATTCAATCCTGCAATGGGGGGCATTTTATAACAATTTTTGGTGACTTGTGAAGTTGGTCTTGGTCGTAACCTGAGG
The DNA here is from genome assembly GCA_028688535.1 of Methanothrix sp. GTDB lineage: Archaea > Halobacteriota > Methanosarcinia > Methanotrichales > Methanotrichaceae > Methanothrix. The sequence goes on from JAQTXY010000043.1 coordinate 2,170, forward strand.
CCCTTAGAAGTAACTTGCTGCAAGATATATCAGCAACCAAGCTGGTTTATCACCAGTGATTCCTGATAGAGTATCCAAAAGATTGGAGCGCGCATACGCGATATACCAAAAAGTGCTAACAGATGGTGTAAGGGGCACTTAACGGGAAAATGAACCCGTTAAATCCGATTTTTGCGAGAATTTTCAGTAATCTCTATCAGCGCTAGATTGAGGAGAGTTTAAAGAATTCCTTGCAAAGACAATGGAAATGTGCGATGAGGTAATGCCGCTGACACTGAAACCGATACTACAACCTTGGGGCTGTAGCATATAAATCAGCTTGCTGGGAGATCGAGCAAGAGACCTCGAGGTACCAAAGCGAGAACTGCTTTTGCAGTCCGAAAAAATGCCATACAAACTTCTGGGAGTATCATGGGACTACTGTAAGACATGATACAAAGTATTTGCAGACTTTTTCTGGTATTCCAAGGGGACAATCACTTTCATCCCGATAGCAGTAAAATACATTGAGAACCTGCTTTTATCTTCAGGTTTTTTATCTAGACGGATTAATGTGGATTTAAATTCGAATTGAGAGGGCAGCATGGAGTTATGAAAGTGAGAAAGTATTGACGAAGGTCGGGTCATTCTATCCGCCTTCATTCTAAATGTATCCTGAAGATCGTATCATCTTATGCTAAATCGAAGCCCTCCTTTATATCCGCGAGAGTGTAGGATAGTCGATATAGCCCCTCTCTTCACCTGCATAAAAGGTTTTTATGTCTGGTTCGTTAAGCGGCGCATTCTTTTTAAAGCGTTCAGGCAGGTCTGGATTCGCCAAAAAAAGGGAGCCAAATGAGATCAGATCGGCTTCACCCTTTTGAATAGCAGCATTTCCTTTCTCGGCATTATACCCTCCATTTAATATAAGAGTTCCTTTGAATGTCTTGCGAATGACCGGAGCTAATCGTTCATCTGGTGCTACAATCATCGGTTCTCCAATGGGTTCTATCATATGAATATATCCTAGTTTTAGGCGGCTCAATTCCTCGCAAAGATAGCAAAAGGTTTTACGTGGATTTGAATCAAACATTGAATACCTTTGGAAATGGGGCGAGATTCTATATCCAACCCTGTCTGCACCAAATACATCAATGACGGATTCGGTGATTTCTAGTGGGAGACGTGCTCGATTCTGCAAATTACCACCATATTGATCTATTCTATGGTTTGAACCGTCTCTCAAGAATTGATCCAGCAAATAGCCATTAGCTCCATGTATTTCGATTCCGTCAAAACCAGCCGCTTTTCCGTTCTCTGCTCCTCTTCTAAATTGTTGGATTATAGTTGGGATCTCTTCAAGCTCAAGAGCATGTGGTAGCTTGATTTTCTTCTTGCCAGATGGCGTATGAATTTCGCCTTCAACCGGAAGTGCGGATGGTGCTACTGGCAGTTCCCCTCCTAGAAAATCTGGATGCGACACACGACCTACGTGCCAGAGTTGAAGGAAGATTTTGCTCCCAGATTGGTGAATCGCTTCAGTCACTTTTCTCCAACCTGTGACCTGCTCAGGCGAATAGATTCCAGGAGTACGAATGTAACCAACTCCTTGCGGGCTAACCTGCGACCCTTCGGTGATGATTAAGCCTGCCTGAGATCTCTGGGCATAATATTTAATGGATAACGGATTAGGGATATTCCCTTCAACTGCACGACAACGGGTCATCGGTGCCATTACCATGCGGTTCGAGAGTCCAATTCCTCCCAATTCGTACGAAGAGAATAGATCCATAAGCCTTTTTTGCTCCTCAAAGTATTTCTTTTTTATCATCTATTCTTGAAATAATTGAGGTGCCTTAGGTTATCCATTTATGATCCACCCACTACCAAACGTCTGTCACAATTTATAAATCTAAACACTTCCCTTTATCAATTAGCTATTATCATTACTTGGAAATGCTCAGTCTGACACGAGGCTAATTATGAATGCGATAGAGACGATGGATTTGACCAAAAAATTTGGCAATCTCATGGCTGTAGATAGCGTAAACATACAAGTAGAGCGAGGAGAGATCTTTGGGTTACTTGGTCCCAACGGTGCAGGGAAAAGCACAATCATTTCGATGCTTTGCACCATCCTTAAGCCCACCTCAGGCACTGCTCTGGTGAATGGCTATGATATCGTCAGACAGGCATCTCTTGTAAGAAAGTCCATTGGCATTGTGTTCCAGGACCCGAGTGTGGACGACCGCCTGACCGGAAGGGAGAACTTAGAAATGCATGCCGATCTCTATGGAGTTCCCAAATCCGAAATGAGGTCTCAAATTGATAAAATGCTGGAACTGGTCGAGTTGTCGGACAGGTGCAACGAATTTGTTCGAAACTATTCAAGCGGCATGCGGCGAAGGCTTGAGATCGCGCGTGGTCTTGTTCACACTCCTAAAGTGCTCTTTTTGGATGAGCCCACAATTGGCTTGGATCCCCAAAGTCGCGAGCATATATGGTCGTATATTAGGGAGCTATTGAAAATTGAAGACATCACGATCATATTAACAACACATTACATGGAAGAGGCGGATAAATTGTGCAAGCGCGTAGCAATTGTCGATCACGGGAGCATCGTCGCAATGGACAAACCAGATAGCCTAAAGGAAAAACTCGGTGTCGAGACCATCACTGTCAAGACCCAAAATAATAATTTGTACGTTGAAAAGATAAAAGAAACGCACATCGCAAAAAGTGTTGCAATAGCCGGAGATGAAGTTAAAATAACCCTCCTTAACGCCCATACTATTCTGCCCCTTGTTGTAGATATCGCTTCTAGAAATGGCATAAAAATTGAATCTATCTATCTACAGGAGCCTCAACTGGATGATGTGTTTCTTCATTACACGGGAAAAGCACTTCGTGAGGGGAGTAAAGAGTTGAGCGGGATGGGCGCCATCATTCGGAGGCAGATAAAGTGAGCGAGCTTCGGGGCATTTACACCCTTTGGAGACGCGAAGTCAAGCGATTTTCGCGCGAAAGAACTCGCTTCGTCAGTTCATTCGTCCAGCCATTATTATGGCTGATCATCTTTGGGACCGGCCTAGGCTCTTCTTTGCATGGCAGCATGGTGGGTCTCAATTATCAGGAGTTCATCTTCCCGGGGATAATCGGCCAGACTCTATTGTTTACGTCGATGTTTATGGGCATATCAGTGATATGGGATCGCCAGTTTGGGTTTTTGAAGGAAATCTTGGTCGCACCGATCTCCCGGATCTCCATCTTTTCAGGCAAAATGTTGGGCGTTAGCACTGATTCTATGATCCAAGGACTAATCGTTTTAATGCTTGGGTTTTTGATAGGGGTTCATGTCACCCTTTCAATGGTGATTGCGGTCTTACCCTTAATGCTTCTCATCACGCTTGGCATGGTATGCATTGGGTTAACTCTTGCCAGCTTTATGAGCAGCCTTGAGAGTTATGGAACTATAATGACATTCGTGAACCTGCCAATGTTCCTGCTCAGCGGTGCCCTATTTCCAGTGAATAGTCTTCCATCATGGCTTAAGTGGGTAGTTTACTTCAATCCACTTACATACGGTGTTGATGCACTTAGGGCCGTCATCCTCAGCGGTGCATATATGTCTCCCTTTTCAATCCAGGTAGACGTGCTATACCTTCTCATCTTCGATGCCGTTATGATATTGGTAGGATCCTATGCCTTCAGCCTCCGAAAGTAAGCAGGTTATATAAAATCATTTCAAGAACGGTATCTCTTTAGCTCATTTGAATCAGTATCATTAAGCCCATTTGGCAGTTTCTTGCGCTGCCAATTCCTTAGAGCATGTTTCAGGCAATTGGAGCCGCTACCTGACCTCGTTAGAACTTCTGGCAGTGAACTTTAAGGGAGCTAATCTAGAGGGCATCAAATATGACGAAACAACGCTCATGCAGCTAGTCAATTCCAATTACAAGGAGGCAAAAATAAGCCCAAATATGAAAAAAGACATTTAAAAATTTTGGTCAGTGAGAGGCTACACTCATTCTATATGAGGAGTAGTGGCTATAAAGAAACCGAACGCAATCTGTCTGATGTAGATCTTCATGTCTGTGTGGATTCATCTCTATCACTTGAAGACTGCTCTGGACCCCCCACCTGCAGGAGAAGGCCGAGCTGTCCGACCGGGTGTTCTGCATCTACAATGAGCCGGTTGCGGCAAGGGGCCGGGGCAAGGCTGAGGATGGGCGACCGGAGGGCAGAGGACTTTGGAGGCATACTCTCGAGGTGGCCCTAGCAGCGAGCACAGGTCGGGCCAGTCGAGCCGATGCTGGTGAAAGTAAGCAGCAACGGTAACGACAAGGCCCTGGAGCTGCAAGCGGCCATGGAGATCCTGGCGGAGGTATTCGGCACACGGCCCGGAGAGGTGGAGGAGATGATCCTGAGGCGGCTGGAGGAGAGGAGTGGGCAGAAAGCCAGAAGAAGGGCTTTGGTCAGCTATTCAAGACAATTCATTCTCAGCCATCCCTCTGATAAGGTATTTAAATAAATACTGCATAACTGCATGTTTAATGATCGTAAATCATTGGATAATGAAAGGAGGATGAAGAGATGGATAAATTTCTAGGCGTGGTGCAGGGCGGGCGGTTCTCAATTTTAATGCCTCGCCCCCAATGCTGCACAGTCAGGCTAACGCGAATATCCAAACCAGCTTCTATAGCTGAAGAATTGGTCGCTTCCCATGAAATAAATTTGTCTGAGTATGAGGGCAAAGCGATCATGGTTAACGGAGCCCTCCCTGAGCATAAAGGATGGCTCTATGAGGCCAATGTTATCGACCAGGCGAGTCCCATTCTAACGGCAGTAGTAGAAGAGCTCTTCAGATAGAACGGATCGTTCTAGCCAAAGGAAACAAGCTAAATAATCGAGAGAAATTTCGCCAATGGGGTGGAAATATGGAATGTTGTGATATAGTCAGAAATTTTCTTGAAGGCAGGAAAGGGAGACAAATTAAGATGCTAATAGAAGGTGGAAGATTCCTGCCAGTGTCTGGCAAGCTCTTGGATTTTAATGAATCCGCCATTGTTCTTGAGAAGAAAGATGGGACACAACAATTGTTCGACATCGACTATGTGATCAGTGTTGCAGATATGGAGGAAGAAATCGACAAGGAAAGTTAGAATGGGCATTTTTTTTTTTGCGATTAGGTCCATTAGGTTAATTATATACTGTACTTTCCAACTTTTCTGTACTTTCCAACTTTTCTGTACTTTCCAACTTTTTGATATTTTTATAATATATTCTAATTATAATTAGCTAAAAAGTTCTTATTAAAAATTAAAGTTTTTATACTATGATTGGATTCACTCCCTCGGGAGTAAAATGATCAAAATATTAAAGGCACCATTACAGTTAGAGCCGTTTTTGGACGAATTTGGGGATTTATTCACGAAACCGAGCTATAGATCATTTCGGGACTTGTGTGCAGCTTTAAGCGTGTGTGATAAATCCAAGACCGTTGCTAACCTTTATGATACTATGGCAGACTGTCGCAAAGAGAAAAAGGCACGTTCTTCGTACAATTGGTTCTTTAGCGATGCAAATTGGGATGAAAATGAAGTTGCACAGCGCAAAGTGAACCTTTTTATTGAGCATTTATCTTTAAAAAATGATGATAAAATATTACTTATAATTGACGATACATATAATGAGAAGGAAGGAACCCAGACAGACGGCGTAGGCAAATTTTACGATCATAGTAAAGAAGCATACATCTGGGGTAACAATTTTGTTACATCTGTTGTCCAATCAAAAGGACTATTTATTCCACATAAAGCTAAGATGTATGTCAAAGATGAGCATGAAAATGAGAATTTCAAAACAAAATTGGAACTCGCTTATGAGGATATTATTGAGCCATTAAAAGTTCCAAAAGACATTCCTCTCTATATAGTTTTCGATAGCTGGTGGTTCTCTGCAGATCTATTTAATAAGTGTCTAAATTTAGGGCATAATATAGTTTGTCAAATCAAGTCTGATAAAAAAGTAGGAATTAATAATATTATGTCTTACCACGTTAAAGATATGGCAAATCAAATTGAAGATAAATATTTTATAAAAACTGCAGTTAATGTTCGTGGGAAAAAGAAGACATACTATACATTTGAAAAAGATGTGATCCTAGATAAAATTGGAGTGGTTAAGCTTGTCATTTCTAAGAGAAAAAAAGATGGTACAACAAAATATATTATAAGTACTAATAAATTTCTTTCTTCAAAAGAGATCATTTCGATTTATGAAGACCGATGGGATATTGAGACCGCCCATAGAGAAACAAATCAAAAATTGGGTTTCAAAGATTACCAATTAAGAGAAAAACACTCAATTGAAAGATTCATTCAGCTTGTTTTTTCAGTGTGGACTGCAATTCTCTTATGGGAACTTGATAATCCTCTACCTAAGGATGGTTCAAAATCGAGAACTATGGGCGATATGATTGATCGAGTAAAAATGCAGGCCGCTGGAGAAACATTTGAATATGTGATGACATATTTCAATCTGCCCGTGCCGGATGGCGGATTGCTTTATATACTTAAGAGCTTGGGATTAAAAATATGAGTATGAAGATAATATAAATAATAAAAATTTAGGAGAAACTTGGAAAGTACAGCAATCTTAAATAAAATTAAATAAATCTCAGGCAGGAATTGTCCTTCTCAATCGAGACTTCGCGGCTTCGCGCCTTCGCGTGATACTTCGGATCTAGCTCGAAACCATGAAGGATGCAGAGAAAAGACGAACTGATGATGTTCTAGGCGTAACGGTCTCACGCGAAGCCTGCAACCATGATCGATAACCTCAAGCACTATCGAAAAGAATTATATTCACTCAGGAAATAGCCGCTTGAGCCGATCGAAGATCTCGTCATGTCTTTCTTTGTTTATGATCCAGACGATTTTTCCGTGGATGTCAGTAGCTCCCCCATACGGCATCTGGTTTTTGCTTGGATCGTAGTATTGTCCGACTACATCTTCTTCTGTTTCCATCTTTACATCCTGTTAGGATTTATCGATCTCTAAAAATCAAACAGCGACTTCTGCCTTTTTCCCGTCGCCACGGGGGTCTTTTTCTCCGTCTTCCCCTCGCTCTCCGTCTTCTTCGGCCTGCCCCTCTTGCGGCCCTCGGGCTTGGCCGCGCTCCCCGACTGGCTTTCGGCAACCACCGCAGGCTCTTCCGGCTGGGGCCCGACCGCCGGTGCAGCCTCCACCTTGAGCGGCTCCGTCTCCGAAGACTTTTCGGCGCTGGCTTGCACAGCCTCAGTCACTTCTGCGCCCACCAGCACCGCGCCCGCATCCTCCCACACCTGGGGGAACCATTTCGATTGTCGCCTCTAGAATCTCTCCACCCCTTGTTCGCTCTTCCTCTTCGGCGAAACCCTGGCAGGGCGCATCTGTGCTCCTATGAGGGGCTGGAGATAGTCGAAGAACGGCTTCATGGCAGAGAAGACTTGCAATGCGTAGTCGGCAAAATCTTCCGCCAGAACTCTCTCATCGCGGAGCTGATGGACTACTGTGAACTGCTTGAGGCGCAGCAGATCGATCTGGGGGTGATCGGCAGCGTAGCCTCGCGGCGTGCTCTTGAGCCTCTCTCCGGAGATCTCGCCGAAATACTTGCGAAACTCAGGCGCCTCGATCACCCTCTTTAGCGGCGTCGGGTCCTCAGCAATTGAAACGCGGATGGCCTGCAGATCGGCAGAGGTGGGCATATGCGCCCCGCCCGCCAGAAGCGATCCGCCGGGCATGATGTGGATGTAATATGGCAGGCGCAGAGAGTGCCTGCCGCCGGGAGCGAGCACGGCTGAGAAATGATCCTTGTAGGGCGGCTTGTTTTTGGCGAAGCGCAGGTCGTTGTGGATGCGAAAGATGGCATCTTTGGTAGGGAGATCGCCCAGGGGCTCGATGGCATCGAAGCGGAAGATGAGGCCCTGGATGAAGTCCTGGAAGAGCGCTCTGGCCTCTTCGTACTCGGGGCGATGGGCGGCAAACCATTCGTGGTTGTTGTTCTGGCGGAGAGAGTGCAGGAAGGAGAGGATGGGCGGGAATGGGGACATGGGAAAAGAATTAGGTCGGCAAGGTTTAGATAATTTTTTGCATGCAAGAGGATGCCGGCAAGAAAAAC